>DATGPZ010000131.1:0-28911 GCA_035304485.1 Acidimicrobiia bacterium
CAGAGCCGGTCGGCATCTCTATGAGGCGGGCGCCGGTGATGGTGAGGAGCCTGGAAGCCGGCCACCCCATCGACCTGCCGGAGGAAGAGACCCTGGCGGATTCGCTTCGGGGCGGCATCGAACTGGACAACCGCTACACGTTCACCCTGGTGAGGGACCTGGTGAAACGCACCGCCCTGGTGGACGAGGTCGAGATCTGGGAAGCGATGGGCTTCCTGTTCCAGCATCACCGGCTGGTCGTCGAAGGTGCCGGAGCAGTGGGGGTGGCGGCGCTGCTGTCGGAGAAGGTGGAGCCGCTTCATGGGCCGGTGGTCGCCGTCATCAGCGGGGCCAGCGCCGAACCCGCCCACGTCGCTGCTCTGATAGAAGGGAAACCGGCTCCGACCCTCTAGCGGCCTGTGCCCTAGCTGATGAATTCGGCCACCCAGTCGTCGGCCGGGTTCGAGCGCAGCTCCTTCATCGGGCCCACCTGGACGATCCGGCCCGCGCGCATGATGGCGATGCGATCGGCGAAGTGCTCGGCTTCGCCATGGTCGTGGGTGACGTAGAGCGCCGTGGTGCCGGCTCGTTCCAAGAGGTCGGTCATCTCGACGATCAGGCGTTCCCGGAGCGCTCGGTCGAGCGCTCCCAGCGGCTCGTCGAGCATCAGAAGACGGGGCTTCGGCGCCAGGGTGCGGGCCAGCGCCACCCGTTGTTGCTCACCTCCGGAGAGGTTCTCGACCGAGCGTTGGGCGAACTCGGCCATGCCGACCCAGTCGAGCACCTCGGCGGTGCGACGTTCGATCTCCTCCTGAGGCCGATCGTCCATCTTGAGACCGAATCCGACGTTCTGTGCCACCGTCATGTGCGGGAACAGGGCGTAGCCCTGGAACATGAAACCGAAGCGGCGTCGGTGGGGTGGAACTCCGGCCAGGTCGTTGCCGTCCCACAAGATCCGACCGGTCTCCAGTTTCTCGAGGCCGCCCACGGCACGGAGCAGCGTCGATTTGCCGGACCCGCTGGGCCCCAGCACCGCTACCCGCTCTCCGTCGGCGACCGTCAGGTCGGCATGGTCGACCGCCACGGTGTCGCCGAAGCGGACGGTGACGTTCTCGACGGTGAGCATCTCAGAAGGTTCCCAGGTCGGTCGAGCGGAAGCGGTCCATCACCAGGATCACGAGGGCGGTGAGGACGCCTAGGAGCGTGGCCAGGGCCAGGGCGGCGGCGAAGTTGCCTACGCCCGGGCGTCCGAGCAGACGGAAGATCATGACGGGAATGGTGACGGTGTTGGGACGGGCGATGAAAGAGGTCGCTCCGAACTCACCGAGACTGACGACGAAGGCGAAACCGGCACCCACCAGGGCTGCCCGGGTGACGATCGGAAGTTCGATGTAACGGAACACCCGTGCCGGTGATGCCCCGAGCATGGCCGCCGCTTCCCTTACACGCGGATTGATGGAGCGCATCAGCGGGACCGTGGTCCGCACCACGAAGGGGACTGCCACCAGGGCGTGGGCGAGGGGGACGAGTGCCATCGTGGCCCGCAGGTCGATCGGGCGATCGAGGGCGATCAGGAACCCGAATCCGATGGTCACGGCCGAGGTACCCAGCGGGAGCATCAGCACGACGTCGAACCAACGCGAGACGCGGGTGCCCCGGCGAGAGATGACATACGCCGCGCACAGGCCGACGAAGACAGCGATGACGGTCGCCACGAGCGCGAACCAGAGCGAGGTGGGAACCGCGTCGATCGGTCTGCCGAGCACCGGCTCGTCCACCACCAGGCGGCGAAAGCCGCCGTTGGCCAGCGCTCTTGCGACCAGGACTCCGGGCGGGATGGCCATCAGGGTGATGGTCCCGATCACTGACGCTCCCACCGCCACCCATTGCCGACCGCGGGGCCGTCGACGGGTGGAGGCCTCGGAGGCGAGCACCAGCGGAGAGGCGGAGCGTTCCTGCCGCCGGGCGTAGTACGCCAGCGCCCCGGTGACTCCGGCCAACTGCACGACCGCCAGTATCGCCGCCACCGGTAGGTCGAACAGGGTGACCGCCTGCCGATAGATCTCGACCTCGATGGTGGCGTATTGGAATCCACCGAGGATGAGGATGACCCCGAACGACGTGAACGTGAACAGGAAGACGATCGAGGCGGCCGCGAAGATGGCGGGGCGTAGCAATGGCAGCGTCACCTGACGGAACACGGTCCACGGTGATGCCCCCAGCATGGCAGCCGCCTCCTCGACCCGCCTGTCGATGCGGGCCCACAAGCCGCCCACGGTTCGCACCACCACCGCCACGTTGTAGAAGACGTGGGCGGCGAGGATCGCCCATACCGAGCCTCTCCAGTCCAGTGCGGCGAAGGCGGTGCCGACCACCACGGTCGGGAGCACGAACGGCACGATCACGACTGCCTGGGCGAGCCGCCTCCCGGTGAACTCGAATCGTGACACCGCCCAGGTGAGGGGAGCCGCCAGGAGCAAGGTCAGCACCGTCGAAGCGATCGCCTGCCACAGTGTGAACCAGGCCACTCCCAGCAGGCGGCTCTCGATCAGCAGTTCGTCCAGCTCGATCTGGGATATCCCGAGCCACAGGATCCGGATCAGGGGATAGACGAACAGGTAGCCGACGAAGACGGCGGGCACGATCGCCACCGCCCAGACGGCTCGTCTCGAGGTCAATGCTTGTGTCCCGAGGAGGAGATCAGGATTCGACCAGCTGGCGCCATTGATCCAGCCAGGTCTCTCGGTTCTCGGCGATCTCCTCGTAGTCCATGGACACGGGATCTTCCGGGATCACGGTGTTCTCCGTGAACACCTCTGGGAGCTCTACCTCCGTGTTGGCCGGGAACACGAACCAGCTGGTCGGGATCGTCTCCTGTAGCTCGGGGCTGAGCATGAAGTCGATCAACTGCCCGGCTGCCTCCGGGTACTCGGTTCCCTCCAGGATCCCGGCGAACTCGATCTGGCGGTAGCAGCCGTCCGTGACGACGCCGGTGGGCGCCGTCTCCACAGGCGGGTCGGCGAAGATCACCTCGGCTGGGGGCGAGGAGGCGTAGGAGACCACGATCGGGTAGTCGCCGCCGTAGTGACTGAAGTCGGTGTAGTAGGCCGTCTCCCAATCGGGCGCGATTCCGACGTTGTTGGCGACCAGCGACTCCCAATAACCCTGCCATTCGCTTCCGTAGTGGTCGATGGTGGCCAAGAGAAACGCCAGGCCAGGGGAGGAGCGGGCCGGATCCTCCACCACCAGCAGACCGTCGTACTCGGGTTGGACCAGGTCGTTGAGAGTCTGGGGGGGTTCGAGTTCGTTCTCTTCGAACCAGGCGATGTCGTAGTTGAGGCAAACGTCCCCGTAGTCGATCGGTGTCACCCGATTCTGGTCGTCGACCAGCAGTCGGGGGTCGATCACATCGAGGAATTCGGACTCGTAGGGCACGAAGATGTCCTCTTCCAGTGCCCGGCTCAGGAACGTGTTGTCGATTCCGAACAACACGTCGGCGATGGGGTTGTCGGCGGTCAAGATCGCTTGGTTGACGGCACCCCCGGCGTCGCCGGCGCCGATCGCCTCGACGGTGATCCCCGTCTCCTCGGTGAAAGCGGTGAAGGTGCCTTCGCTCACGCCTCCGGCGAACGAATCGTGGGAGAGAATGGTGAGGGTGTCGGGAGCGTCACTTCCACCGTTCGGGGTGGTCTCCGAAGCGTCGTCACCGTTGCAGGCCGCCAAGACGAGCACCAGTGCCAGCGGGTAGATGATTCGGCCGATTCTCACGTTCAGTCCTTGGTCGCTTGCGACGCCGGACCCGGTGGGGCCGAGAACTATCCCTTCGCCGGTATGACCCGGATCAGGTTCGAACGGTCGGAGTCTCACAGACTCCCTCTCAGCCCGGTCGACCGGGCTCCCGCGTCACCGCCATCTTAGGGAGGCTTCCCGGCGGCTCACGAAATCGGAGGTCGGCCGGGGCTCAGGCGGGAGGGGTGAACACCAGGACGGTGTTGTGGCCGCCGAACCCGAACGAGTTCGAGATCGCCGGTCTCGGCTCCCAAGAACGTCGGTCCACGACGATGTCGTCGAGATGGATCTCTGGGTCCTGGTTGAGCATCCCCACGTTGGGGGGCAACTCGGCTCGCTCGATTGCGAGCACGGTGGCGGCGGCTTCGATCGCTCCCGAGGCTCCGAGGGCGTGGCCCGTGGTTCCCTTGACCGACGACACGGCGGGTTGCCGGCCGTCGAAGATGCGGGCGATGACGGAGCCTTCCGTCCGGTCGTTGAGCTCTGTGCCGGTCCCGTGGGCATTCACATAGCCGACGTCGGTGGGCTCGAGTCCGGCGTCCTCCAGGGCCAGCCGAACTGCGCGTTCGGCTCCGTCTCCTTCGGGGTGAGGTGCAGTGATGTGGTGGGCGTCGGCGGTGGATGCCCCGCCGGCGACCTCGGCGATGATGGTGGCGCCCCGGGCTTCGGCTCTCTCGGCGTCCTCGAGCACCAGGATGGCGGCGCCTTCACCGAGCACGAAGCCGTCCCGGTCGGCGTCGAACGGTCGGGCCGTCAGAGTGGGCGAGAGAGCCCGGGCCGACGCGAAGCCCTCGATCGTCGACTTGCGGATGGCGCCCTCCGAGCCGCCCACCACCGCCACGTCGGCGTAGCCCCACTGGATCTGACGGACCCCGTCGAGGATCGCCTGGGCACCGGCAGCACAGGCCACGACCGGAGTGGATGCCTGGCCGCCGAACCCGTAGCGGATCGAGATGGCAGCGGCGGCGGCGTTGCACATCATCATCGGGATCCAGAGGGGCGAAACCCGCGGCTCGTCCGTGTAGGCGTTGGAGATCAACTCCTCGAGTGATTCGAGGCCGCCGATTCCGGTGGCGACGTTCACGGTCACTCGGTTCGGGTCTACGTCGAGCTCGCCTGCCTGAGCCAGGGCCTCGGAGGCGGCCACCACCGCGAACTGGGCGAAACGGTCGAGACGCCGGGCTTCCCGTTTCGGGATCTCCGGCTCGGGATCCCACGCTTCGACTGCGAAAGGTCCGGTGCCGGGGAACTCGGAGAGCCCCTTCCAAAAGGTGTCGCGACCCACTCCCGGAGCCGCCACCACACCGAGCCCCGTCACCACCGCGCGCCGTTTTTCCATCCTTCCATTCTGCCTCAGGTGGATCGGGTATGGATCGGTGGGTGGGGCCGGCTAACCGAACAGGTTCCGCTGCAGCTTTCGCATGCCGCCCAGCCAGCGGTCGTAGTCGTTGGCCTTGTTCTGGAAGTACTGGGCGACCTCGGGATGGGGCAGGATGAGGAACCTCTCTTCCCGGACACCTTCCACGACAGCCTCGGCCACGTCGGCGGGATCGAGTGCCACCGGCTCCAGCAGCGTCCGGAACTCATCGGCGGCATCGAGTAGCCGAGTGCGGACTCCTTGGGGGCACAACGCCGACACCTTGATTCCCTCGTCGCCGTAGGTGACCGCCAGCCACTCGGCGAAAGCCAGGGCAGCGTGTTTCGTGACCGAATACTGGGCAGCCTTCAAGTTGGTGAGAAGACCGGCTGCCGACACCGTGGGCAGGAAGTAACCCTCGCGCCTCGCCCTCCATTCGGGGATCAGCCGGCGGGCGGCGTGGACGTGAGACATCACGTTTATCCGCCAGAGTCGGTCCCAGTCACTGTCGGAGGTCTGCTCGTCGCCGCTGATCCCGATCCCGGCGTTGGCGCAGAAGAGATCGACCGGTCCGTACTCGTCTTCGGCGGTGTCGATCAGATTCACCGTGTCGGCCTCGGTTGCCACATCTGCCACGACCGCCTTGGCGCCCAGCTCTGAAGCGACGGCCCGGAGGGCATCGGCGTCGATGTCCGACAGGACCAGGCCACGTGGCTGTTCGGCCGCGAACCGTCGGGCGATCGCCTCGCCTATCCCTCGGGCGGCACCCGTTACGACCACGACCTTGTCTCGGATTTCCATCTGCGGATGCTACCCAGCAGCCTCCGGCGCGTTCGGGCTGCCGTTTTCGGGGATGATGGGTGTCGGCGGAATACTCCTCCGGATGGTCTCCACCAGTGACCGGCGAGCCGCTCTCCGGCTGCAGTACATCTCGTTGGTTTGGAACGCGGGTGAAGTCGTCTTCACCTTGTGGGCGGGGGTGGCGGCCGGGTCCCTGGCGTTGATCGGGTTCGGGTCCGATTCGGTGATCGAGATCTTCGCCTCGCTGGTGGTGGTCTGGCATCTCGGCGGCGAAAAAGCGACCCACCGTACGCAACGGGCATTGAGGCTCGTCGGCTCCGCCTTCGTTCTGCTCGCCGTGGTCCTGGGAGCGTCGGCAGTGCGGGATCTCTGGACGCGGAGAGTGCCCGAGGAGTCCTGGCCGGGAATCGTCTACCTCACCTTGACCGTGCTCGTCATGTTCGCGCTGGCGGCGGCCAAGCGAAGGGTGGCGAGGCGAACGGGAGACGAACCGCTGGCCGCAGAAGCGGAGATGTCGTTCCTCGATGGCTGGCTCTCCGCCGCCACCGTGCTGGGGTTGCTCCTCAACGCCGTGGCAGGCTGGTGGTGGGCTGATCCTCTGGCCGGTCTTCTCATCGCCCTCATCGCCCTGCGTGAAGCGAAGGAGACCTTCGTAGAGGCGAACGGGATCTCCGCCTAGACCCTCAAGCCCTCGTCCGGGATCTCGAAGAGGGCGTCGGATCGGGATTCGACCGCCTCGATGAGGCCATAGGCGGTGGGCATGATCTGTTCACCATAGAACCGAGCCGTCGCGAGCTTGCGGCGTAGGAAGTCGGCGTCGCCCGTTCCGGCTTCCAGTTGCTGGTGGGCGGCCAGGGCGGCCTTGCCCATCAGCCAGCCGCCGATGACGGTTCCGAACAAGCGCAGGAAGGGGGTCGCAGCGGACAAGGCGTCGTTGGGTTCGGTGCCCATCCTCTCGAGGATCAACTGGATGCCCTCGTCGACCGCTTCCACGCCGTCTTCGAGATGCATACCGAAGCGTTCGAGGGCGCTGACTCCCTGGAGGCGCTCGGCCGTTTCGGAGATGGCGTCGACCAGACGGTGGGCGACTTCACCGCCTGCCATCGGCAGCTTGCGCATGACCAGGTCGATCGCCTGGATGCCGTTGGTCCCTTCGTAGATGGGGGCGATGCGGATGTCCCGGTAGTACTGGGCGGCTCCCGTCTCCTCGACGTAGCCCATTCCGCCGTGGATCTGGATCCCGATGGAGGCCATCTCGACGCCGACGTCGGTGGCCCAAGCCTTGGTGATCGGCGTGAGCAGAGCGACCATCTCGCCGGCTGCCTGACGCGCCTCGGCCGAGTCGGCGTGCCGTTCCTCGTCCAGGTAGCGGGCCGTGAGGTAGAACAGGGCCCGCAAAGCCTCCCGGTAGGCCCTCATCGTCATGAGCATCCGGCGCACGTCCGGATGCCGCACGATCCGAGTCGTCTCCGTGGGTGGTGCTCCGACCTCCCGGCCCTGGATCCTTTCCAGTGCGTAGTCGGCTGCCTTCTGGTACGCCCGCTCGGTGATGGCCAGGCCTTCCACCCCGACTCCGATCCGGGCAGTGTTCATCATCGTGAACATGTAGCGCATGCCCTGCTGTTCCTCGCCGACCAGGTAGCCCACGGCCCCTTCGCCGGAGTCGCCGAAGCTGACCACGCAGGTCGGTGAAGCGTGGATCCCGAGCTTGTGCTCGATTGAGACGATGGCGATGTCGTTCTTCTCGCCGAGGGTGCCGTCGTCGTTCACCAGGTACTTCGGCACCAGGAACATGGAGATGCCCTTGGTACCCGGAGCAGCGTCGGGGGTCCTCGCCAACACGAGGTGGACGATGTTCTCGGTCAGGTCGTGGTCGCCCCAGGTGATGAAGATCTTGGTGCCGGTGATCCGGTAGGTGCCGTCGTCCTGTCTAACCGCCCGGGTGGTGAGGGCACCTACGTCGGAACCGGCCTGAGGCTCGGTGAGGCACATCGTGCCCGACCATTCCCCTGTGACCAGCTTCTGCAGGTAGGTGGCCCGCTGCTCGTCGTCGCCATGCTGGATGAGAGCCTCGATCGCCGCCTGGGTCAGGAGTGGGCAGAGAGAGAACGCCATGTTGGCGGTCTTGAACATCTCCTGGAGGACGATCCCCACCGTGTACGGGAGGCCGCCGCCGCCGTACTCCTCGGGAATGTGAGCGCCGCCCCAACCCGCTTCCACGTACTGGGCGTACGCTTCCTTGAACCCTTCCGGTGTACGCACCTCGCCGTCTTCGAGGACACTTCCCTGTTGGTCCCCGATTCGGTTCAGCGGAGCCATCACCTCTGCGAAGAATCGACCGCCCTCGGCCAGGATCCCGCGCACGGTGTCGGGGTCGAGATGCTGGAAACCATCGAGTTTCGCTACCTCGGGAAAGCCGGCGACGTGGTTGAGCACGAAGTCGATGTCATCTAGTGGCGGGCGGTATTCGGACATGCATTCCAGGGTACCGGTTCGAAAAAGGCACCACCCCGAGTAGATGGAACAACGACGTAATCTCCTCTCCCGTGCGCCGTTTCGCCGTTCTCTTGGTGCTGGTGACAGCCTGCACCGCGGGCGGGTCCGACCCGACTCAGCCCGATACCAGTGCCGTTTCCGACCCCACCTCGTCGACCACGACGACCACCTTCCAGCCTCCGCCGCCTCACGTGGAGGTCGTGGTGGAGGCCTCCCCGGACGGGTTCCTGACCGATGCCGAGGGCTTTTCGCTGTACGCCTTCACCCTCGACGTGGACCGCACTTCGTCGTGCGAAGGCCCCTGCGCCGACCGGTGGCCACCGTTTCTGGGTGAGCCAATCGCAGGTGAGGGCGTCGACCAGTCGCTGCTGGGCAACGCCGAGCGATCCAATGGAGCGATCCAGGTCACCTACAACGGTATGCCTCTCTACCGGTTCGTCGAGGACACCAGTCCGGGCGACAGGAACGGCCATGGTTTCAACGACGTCTGGTTCCTGGTCTCGCCAGACGGCGAACTCGTTCCCTGACTCAGGGCGGTCCGAGGACGCCGCTCACGATGCGCGGCAGGGCCTCCCCGGCGGCTGCTTCGATCCGGACCGTGGCCAGGTGGTCGGCTTCGGTCGGCCCCAGGTTGACGATCACCATCGGCTTTCCCTCGCGGGCCATCGAGATGGGGATGTCGGCGGCAGGCCACACACCGACGGTCGACCCCACCACGAGCACGGAGTCGGCTTGGCTGGCGAACATCCATGCCTTGCTCATCTCTGCCTCAGGGAGGAGCTCACCGAACATGACGGTGGATGTCTTCAGGATTCCTCCGCAGTGTGGGCAGACAGGATCTTCGTCTCCGGCATCCACCCAGAGCAGGACCTCGTCGGTCGGCCAGGTGACGTCGCACCCGAGGCACACGACCTTGCGGACGTTGCCGTGCAGTTCTGCCACCTTCGACTCGTCCAGGCCCGACACGAGATGGAGGCCGTCGACGTTCTGGGTCACGCATCCGGCCAATCGACCGGCCCTATCCAGATCCACGATGGCTTCATGCCCGCGGTTGGGTGTCACCGTCGAACGCGCCCCCCACAGCTCGCCGGCGGCATGCATCCGCCAGCTGTTGATCCTCACCTCCGGGTTTCGGACGTATCGCTGGATGGTGAAATCGTCGGGGTCGACCTTGGTCCACAGACCGTTCGGGCCGCGGAAATCCGGGATCCCTGACTCGGTGGAGATGCCTGCCCCGGTGTAGACGAGGATCTGGTCCGTCTCCTGGAGCACCTCGATGGCGGCCTTTACGTCGGTCATCGGTCTGAGGCTAGGGACCGGGATCCGCTGTCGGGTGTCAGCCTTCGGTCCCGGCCGGGTGGATCTGGAGCTGGTAGGTCACCGATCGGTGGAGAGGATCGAAACCCAGCTTGCGGTAGAGCCGGGAAGCACCGCTCGGGTTGGCGGTGTCGACGCCGATCATGGCGTGGGTGAATCCGACCTCTCGGAACGCTCGAGTCGACTGGGCTATGAGTGCGGCTGCGACGCCTCGCCGTCGCCACTCGGAGAGCACGCCCAGGTGCGCGATCCAGCCGTCGACCCGACCCGTTGCCTTGGTGTCTTCGGGGACGTGATAGTTGAGACAGATCCCTATCAGCTCGCCGGCGGCCCGGGCGACGTAGGAGAGGTCGAGGCGCACGCTGGAGGACGAGAGGGTGTGCTTCCACGAGTCCAGGGTGCGCTCGGTAGAGCCCCAGTGGTCGGCGAATGAGGCGTTGCTGACACGCAGAGTCTCCTCCGGTGTGGACTCCGACCAGGGGAGTGTCTCCACGCCCGGAGGGACGGCGACGTCCAGCGGTGTGTCGAGAGGCCTCACCATGTCCTCGAACCACCTGGCTGGTGCGAAGCCGAAGCGCCGGAACAGGTGGTGAGCGTCGTCGACCCATTCCCATTCTTCCAACCGGACGTACCACGGCAATTCGGGATCGCAGGTGCGGAGCTTCTCGACGGCACGCTCGATCTGCCAAGCCAGGAGGCGACGGCCGATGCCGCATCCGCGCATGACCGGGTCGACCTTGCCGGGCAGGAAGACACGTTCCAGTCGATTTCCGCTGGGAATGTGGGACACGAACCCGAAGGCCACCACTCTTCCGTCGTGGCGGACCATCCGGGCGTCGAGGTCCGGCTCCAGATGAGGGTCGGCGAAGATCTCCGCCACCTCGTCGAAGGGCGTCACCAGGGGAACGTTCCAGTAGCGCTCCCAGCGTCGGTAGAGGTCGTGGATCTCGGGAGCGTCGTCGACGGTGGCCGAGGTCAGTGATAGGCCCTGCACGCGTCTGAAGCTACTAGTGGCGAGAAGCCACCGAAGACCAATAAGGCCGTTCTCCGCGTCGAAACGGGGCGTTTCGCGCCCCGTTTCGGTCTTAAGAATGCCCAATGGTGGGGGTGTCCTAAGGTCGGGGGATGGAAGTGACTCGTGAGGACATCCGGGCCGCCGACGAGCGGATTCGGAGCTCGATCCGAACGACGCCGGTCGTCGAGGTGGAGCCGGGGTTCTATCTGAAGCTCGAGTCTCTCCAGCGAACCGGGTCGTTCAAGGTGCGAGGAGCGTTCAACTTCCTGGCGGCGCACCCCGAAGTCGATCACGTGGTCGCCGCATCGGGAGGCAACCACGGCCTGGCGGTCGCTTTCGCCGCCACGCAACTGGGCCGCCAGGCCGACATCTTCTGTCCATCGACGTCGCCGGTCATCAAGCTCGACCGGATTCGGGCGACTGGGGCCAACCTGCACGTGGTCGACGGCTTCTACCCCGCCGCCCTGCAGGCGTCTCGCCAGCACCTGGCCGAGAACCCGGGTGCGGTGGAATTGCACGCCTTCGACCATCCGGCCGTGGTCGCCGGCCAAGGGACCTGCGGTCAAGAGATCCTCGAACAGATCCCGGATCTGGCCGAAGTCGTGGTGGCAGTGGGCGGAGGCGGCTTGATCGCGGGGATCGCCTCGTGGATCCGCGACGACGCTGCCGTCGTGGCGGCCGAGACCGAGGGCACGCCCGCTCTCCATGCCTCCCTCGAGGCGGGGAAACCCATCGAGGTGGAGGTCGGGGGTGTGGCAGCCGACTCACTCGGCGCCGCCCGGGTGGGCGACATCGCCTTCGAAACGGCCCTCCGCTGGGTCGACGAGTCGGTGATCGTCACCGACGCTGACGTGATCCGAGCTCAGCGGTGGCTGTGGGACGAGTTGCGCCTCGTGGCCGAGCCCGGTGCCGCCACCGCCGTGGCGGTGGCATTGCAGCGGCGGGATGGTTCGGCGAAGCCGATCTGCGCCGTCGTGTCGGGCGCAAACACCTCACCAGCAAACCTCGACAACCGCGATACTGGTTCGGATGCGGGACCAGGAGCAGAGTAGGGCGACCGGCGCCTCCAGAGACCGTCGTCACGAGGCTCTGGCCAACCGTCTCGACGAGCTCAGCCGCCGAGATGTCGAACGGGTGCTGGAGCGCGCCATCCAAATCCAGGCTCAGCGTCACTCGTCCGATTCCCTCACCGCAGAGCAGGTCAAGGGCATCGCCCGGGAGTTGGGGCTGGACGACGCAGTAGTGGACCGGGCGATCAGAGAGGAGCTGCGTCGACCCAGCCAGGACGAGGGTGAGGGACGCCTGGTGCCTGAGCGCCTGGTCGAATCCGCCGTGATCGACGGCACCCCCGAGGAAGTGGCCAAGAACATCGCGACGTGGATGGAACGAGAAGAAGGATTGCAGGCGGTGGCTCGCCTTCCGGACGGCATCCGCTGGGAGCCCGACACGCGCCTCATCACCTCCACCCGTCTGGTATTCGGGAGTGCCGGCACGAAGGCGCTTCGTCAGCTTCCCGAGGTCGTACACCATCAACGACCGGTGACCGCCGACGAGCAGCTCGTCGAACTGGTGGTCGGGACCGGACGCATCAAGGCCACGGCCTGGGGGTTGGGGGGCGGAGTGACGGCGCTGGGTCTGGCCGCAGGGGCGTTCACGGCTGCGGTGGTCCCTGGGGGAAGCGACCTCCTCCAGTTCTTGTCCGCGGCGGTTCCCGGGCTGGCGGCGGGAGCGACATCGCTCCTCCTCACTGCACGCGTCTGGACTCGGTCGGTGCGACGAGGAATGCGACGGGCCCTCGATGGGATCGCCCACCCTGAGCTCTATCGACGATCGAGCCGATGGCGGCGACGGGCTCGACGCGATGATCGCAGTCCGTTCCAGCGTCTGGTCGACGAAGTCGTCGACGCGATCGAAGAGGTCTTCGATTAGACCCGGGTGGTCGACTCGAGGGTGTCGATGGTGGCGTCTTCCTGCCAGGCCGGAAGACGGATGGTGAAGACGCACCAATCCTTCTCGTAGGAGTACGTGAGGTCACCGCCCATCGCCCGGGCCAGAGTCTTGGACACGGGCAGGCCGAGCCCGATCGAACCCTTCTGGATGGGGCGATCACTGCCTTCCTGGTAAGGCCGGAACAGTACCTCTTCGAGTTGCCTGGGGATCGGCGGGCCATCGTTGCGGATACGGATGACGATCTCGGCTCCTGCTGTCTCGTGGTCGACTCGTAGCTCGTTGCGGGCGTACCGGAGGCCGTTGACCACGATGTTGCGGACGATCTGGCGCACCCGAAGGGGGTCGGCATGCGCTACCGGACCGGATGGCGGAAGATCGACCACGACCGTCGCCACGGGGTTGATTCGGGCGAGCACACGACGGATCTCTTCCCCGACGTCGACGGCTTCCGAGCGGTAGTGGATGGCACCAGCTTGAAGCCTTCCCGCCACCAGGAGGTCGTCGATCAGGTAGCCCAGGTCGTTGGCTTCGGCGTATGCGGTGGTGAGGAGCTCGTCGACTTCGTGTCGGTCCATCCCCTGCCAGCCTTCAGACAGAAGGGCCGTGATCCCCACGACCGAGGTGAGCGGGGTTCTGAGCTCGTGGGCCACGGACGCCAAGAACACGTCCTTGGCGCGGGTGATCTCTTTCAGGTCTTCCAGCTCGCGCCGACGCTTGCGAGATGCCACCACCATGCCCGTGACGATGGCGACCAACGCCGTGATGGCCAGCCCGGCGGCCAGGACGGTCAACACCAACGGTGCCAGCGCGGCCGGTCGGTTGGTCCCGATGACGACCTCCCAGATGCGATCGGCCGCATGGATGCGACGGCTCCAATGAGAGTTGCTGAGGGCCGGCGTCTCCGGGGGAGCGTCGGTCACGTCGTAGACCGCGACTTCCATGTCGTCCAGGGCACCCTCACTGGTTTCGTTGAGGAGGGCGAACAGGTCGATGGTGACGAAGGCGACGCCCGGTCCTCCCCCCGCATTGCCGTGGACCGGCGCGTAGAAATCGACGTAGCGTTCCCCCTGACCTCCCAACATGCTCTTCAATTCGGTCACGGAGGTCAGCCCCGACGCTCGAGATCGGTCGATGGCTTCCCGACGAAGTGGGGAGGCGGCGAGGTCCAGGCCGAGAATCGTCGGGATTCCGCTCGGCTGATGGCTGTACCAGACCGCCACCACATCCCGATCAGAGGGCGGCCGGAGCATGGGTCGGCGGCTCTCGTCGAGGACCACGTAGTGGGTCCGACCTTCCTGGGCTCGCGTCATGAAGTCCTGCCATTCGTCTTCAGTGACGATGCGGGCGAATCCCAGGTACACCATGCCAGGAGAACCACCCTGGTAGAGAGCGAAGCGGGAGAACTCGACGGCGCTCACCGACGAACTCGCCTGGAGGAATGCCTGGATCCCGTTGACCTTCGATTGGGCCAGGCTCACCGTCTCCTCGACGAGGCGCACGGCCATGACGCCCTTCCGGTCGAGTTCGGCTCGTTGCTGGTCACGGTCGTGGATCCACGCCGAATAGGCGGCCACGACGGTGAGGATCGTGCCTACTACCGCCGCCAGGGCCGCCGGACCGCGCGAACGCGCCCACCTGGATAGCTTCACTGCCCGTACATCGGCGCGTGAATGGCCGGTCTTGACCGTCGTGTGTGGCGGCCCGCGCCCGGGCCGCCACACAGCTAGCTAGGCGCGCACCTCCTGGCGCACGAAGGCGACGTACGAGATGGCGAACATGGCGGCCGTCATCGCCAGCAGCACCACGAGTTGTGGCCACACCACCAGGAGGCTCTGGACCAGGTTCAGTTCGGAGACGATCGCCCGATCGACCTGCTCGAGTGTCACGAGCCCGATCGTCCGCACCTCGGGATCGAGCAACACTGTCGAACCCTGCTGGAACAGCGTGATCGGAGACGCTTGCGACACCGTTTGCTCGGCCTGGAGGTAGGCGACCTCGGCGGCGGACGAGCCGTCCCGGGGGGCGATGA
Organism: Acidimicrobiia bacterium; assembly: GCA_035304485.1. GTDB lineage: Bacteria > Actinomycetota > Acidimicrobiia > Spongiisociales > ZC4RG35 > ZC4RG17. The sequence goes on from DATGPZ010000131.1 coordinate 14,734, forward strand.
TGCCGGCGATGGCGCTGAAGATGAAGCCGCCGAACAGCGTCAGCACCAGCCACACGCCGACCGGGATGAGGGCCGACGTCGAGGCCCGCCTGGCTACGACGGACGCCAGTGTGGCGAGAGCCTGCCAGAAGCCCACGTAGACGACGGCCAGCAGGAGCCAGACGAACAGGCGGGTGACCTCGGCCGGCGAGGGGACGACTCCCAGCCGGAAGATCCCGATGCCGGACACGAACAGCACGAGGGCCGTGAGCATGATCGTCACCACCGCCAGGCCGGCTACGAACTTGCCCAGGATCACCTGGTCGCGGTGGATCGGTTGGGCCAGCAGCCGGGGCAACGTTCCCTGGGACCGCTCCCCGTTCACCGAGTCGAAGCCGAACATGATCCCGAGTAGGGGTGCCAGGAAGCCGACGAAGACGATCAGCGGGAACGGCACCGGCTCGGCCGTGACCGTGAACAGCTTCAGGAACAGGGCACTGATTCCCTGAGCGGCTGGTGCCACGTCCCGGATCCCGCCGGAGGCCGCGAACACGGCGGCGGCGGTGGCGATGCCCAGCACCGCCATGAGGACCACGAACCGGCCCGAGAGCAGGTGATCGGCGAGCTCTTTTCGAGCCACCACCCGCCAGCCGACCGGAAGGCGGGTCTCTTCGGTGACGGTCGTCATGCTTCCACCTCCTCGCGGGACTCGAAGTAGCGGCGGTAGATGGCATCGAGGTCGTCATCCATCCGATGGACGCCCACGAGTGACACGTCGGTCGAGGCCAACTCCTTGACGGTCTCGGGAACCCGAGCCGACTCGAGGGACACCACCCAGCTCCCGGGGACCCTCCCGGGGGTCGTCGCCACGACCCAGTCGAGCTCCTCCAGTCGGCGGCGGGCGGGCTCTTCGTCGCCCTCGAACCGAAACTCGACTCGCACCGGCCCGCTCTGGGCCGCGGCCAGCTCATGGGGTCGGCCTTGGGCGACTACCACGCCGTCGACGAAGATCGCCACGCGGTCACAGACCGCCTGGACCTGATGGAGCAGGTGACTGGACAGCAGAATGGTCACACCGTCATCGTTCGCCAGTCGGCGGATCAGATTCAGGATCTCGGCCACGCCTTCGGGGTCGATGGCGGTGGTGGGCTCGTCCAGGATCAGCACCCCGGGCCGCTTGATGAGGGCGTCGGCCAGGCCCAGCCGCTGCTTCATGCCGCGTGAGTACTCACCCACCGGTTGGTCAGCGGCGTACAGCAGCCCGACCTCGTCCAGCAGACGCTCGATGGTCTCGTCGTCGCCTTCGACGCCGTTCAAGCGGGCCGTGAACCGGAGATTCTGTCGTCCGGTCATCGTGTCGTAGAAGCCGACCGCGTCCGGGAGGAACCCGACGTGGCGCTTCACCTCGAGTGGATGGCGACGTGGGTCCATCCCCAGAACCTCGATCGATCCCTCGGTCGGCTCGACCAGCCCGAGCAGCATCAAGATCGTCGTCGTCTTGCCGGCGCCGTTGGGTCCCAAGAGACCGAACACCTCGCCAGCGGCGATCTCCAGGTCGAGGTTGTCTACTACCGCCCGATCGTCGTAGCGCTTGGTGAGGGACTCGGTGCGGATCCGGACCTCTCGATCGTCCCGGCTCGTCGCACTCGCCATGTTCACCTCCGGCCGAACCGTCGGAAGACCCAGGCTAGGCCGGCGAGCGTGAGCGCGATCAGGGCGATTCCCAGGATCCCCCAGATGGCAGAGGGGGTCACCGTGGTGCGGACCTCGATGCTGTCTTCCGCCTCCTCGCCCGAGGCCGAGAAGGTGATCACGTAGTCACCGGCGACTGCGTCCTCGGAGGGGGTGATGGTGGCGGTGACCACCGCAGTCTCGCCCGGCGGAACGGGCTCCAGCTCCGTCCGGTCGAACGACACGTCCCATCCGCTGGGGGGAGTGGCGCTCATGGTGACTCCGGTCAGCGGGGCAGTGCCGCTGTTGACCACCAGCAGTGACAGATCAGAGGAGCTGCCGACGGTGACATCGGCGTTCAGACGCTGGTCGGCCGTGGAGAGGTCGAGGGCGAACGAGCCGACGACCTCCACGACGAGCTCGGTCGACACCTCGGTGTCCGCGGCCCGGGCCACCACCGTGATCGGGTACTGTCCGGCCTCGGCCTGTGAGGGCGAGGTCGCCTCCACCCGGATGGTCTCCGAGCTGCCGGCATCGACCGCCAGCGTGGTGGCGCCCTCCTCTGAAGCCGGTCGGGCTTCCACTCGCCAGCCGGCCGGTCCTGAGGCATCCAGCTCGAACTGGAGATCGGCCGGGGTGTCGTTGCGGAGAGTCACGTCGAACTGGGCCGTCTCGCCCGCTGGGGACCGCAGACCGGGGAAGTCGGGCTCCATCGTCACCTCGCCACCGGCCGCCGCCGAGATCCGGAGTCGGAGCCGCAACTCGGCGGAATCCGATCCGCTGTCAGCGGTGATCGTGATGGGAACGGTGGCTTCCTCGGCTTCGGCAGGGACGCTCACGCTGAACTCCACCTCCGCCGGGACCTCGGGTGACGTCATGACCGAGTCGAGTTGGAAGCCTCCGCCGCGGAACGAGGCCGACCAGCCTTCGGGTACACCTTCGGCAGCCAGGTCCACCTCGGTGCGCTCAGGAGCACTGATCGTGAGGTCGAACGTGACTTGGTCACCCGGCTCGACCGCTACCGCCGGGTACGGTGTCACGACCGTGAGCTCGTCGGCGGGTGGGGTTGGCGCCTCGTCTTCTTGCGCCGAGCTGGCCAGAGGAAGTGCAAGGACCAGCAGTGTCAGTGTCAGAACCAAGGCTCGTCTCATTTCCCCTTGTCTCCTTCCGAAGTCCATAGGTGTCCATGAGGAATCCTGGACACACGGCGTAAAGCCGGGATAAACGGGGACGCAGATTAGATCGTGAGTGAGCCTATTCCTGCAGTCCTGCGGTCAAGGGAGCAGCAGGCAGGTGTCTCCGAACTCGTGCCACAGGTACCCCGACTCCGCCGCTTCTCGGTACGCATCGGCCACGATCTCGCTTCCGGCGACGGCTTCCAGCAGGAGGAGATGGGATGCCTCCGGTGGGTGCCATCCGGTCAGGAGACCCGTCACGACCTGGGCCGGCCGGTCCGGTCCCAGGACGAGGTCGGTCCAGCCCGAAGTGGGTCGGATGGTGCCGTCCCGGTACACGATCGACTCCAATGCGCGGGTCACCGTCGTGCCCACGGCCAGCACCCGGCTTCCCCGTTTCCTGGCCGCCGTGACCCCGTCGGCCGTGAGAGGCGGGACGCTGAACCATTCGGGGATGGGAGGCTCGTGCCGCTCAGGTGAGGAGACGCCGGCGTGCAGCGTTATGGGGAGGACCGAGATGCCGCCTCGGATCAGGCCCGTGACCACCTCCGGGGTGAACGGCCGGCCGGCACTGGGCATCTCGGCGCTGGCTCCGCTGGGATCGTGGGGCAGGGAGAAGATCGTCTGGTACATGGGCAACGGCCAGGACCTCGCATAGCCGTAGGAGATAGGCCTCCCGTGCTGGGCCATGTGCCGGTCCACACCGTCGGGAGCGAAGACCTGAGCGGTCCACAACCGTGCTTCGCCGTCTCGCGGATGCCAGGGTTCGCATAGGACAGCACTGGCGACTCCAGCCACGGCGACCCTGTCGCCAGGTGCCGCCTCGAGAATCGGACCGCGTCCGTCGGTTCGTCTCAGCTCGACCACCCAGCGGCCGTCATCGCGGCGATTCGACAGGTGGAGGGTGACCGCACGACCTCTCCAGGAGCCGTCGATGGCAGCTGGGCGAGTGGCGCTGGTGTTGACGACGACCACATCTCCCGGTGTCAGGAACTCGCCCAGCCGTCGGAAGGTCGTGTGGGTCGTCTTCTCGGGCGTCGCGACCAGCATCCGAACACCGTCCCGACGCAGTCCGCGGGTCTCCGGTGGTCCGGTGGCGGCAGGACCCTCGGGCAGCAAGGGAGGAGAAGCAAAGGCGGCCGTCATCGTGCCAGCACCATTTCCGATGCCCGGTAGCGACCACTCGGAGGTCTCTGTTCCAGGAGGGCGAGGATCCGGGGTACCACATCCTCTGGGTCCGGTCGATCCGAGATGTCTTCGCCGGGGAAGGCGTCCTGATGCATCTGGGTGCGCATGTCACCGGGATCGAGGGCGTACACCCGAAGTCGGGGATGCTCGACGGCGAGGATGGCGGAGAGATGATCGAGGGCCGCCTTGCTGGACCCGTACATCCCCCAGCCTTGGTAGGCCTCGATGGAGGCATCCGAGGTGATGTTGAGGATCGTCGCCTCCTCGGCGAGGTACGGCAGCACTGACTGGAAGATCGCCAGCGGAGCGACGACGTTGGTGCGCAAGACCTGCTCCATGTCACCGAGGCGAGCATCCGCCAGCTTCGGCAGGGGAGACGAGCCCAGGGTGGAGGCGTTGTTCACCAGCAAGTCCAGCTGTCCCAGTTCGGCGACGGCCCCGGCGATTCTCCGCCGGTGCGCCGGGTCGGTGACGTCGCCCGTGACGCCGGTCACGTGCGTGTGCCGGGAGAGCTCCGTCACGGCTCGGCTCAGATCGATCCCGGTGCGGGCGTCGACGACCAGATTCCATCCCTGACGGGCCAAGGCGGCGGCGAGTGCGTACCCCAGGCCGCGCGAGGCGCCGGTGATGAGAGCGTTGGGCATTCGTGGCTCCTTGCAGTAGGTTGATGCCAAACTACAAGTTGAAGTCAACTTCAAGTCAAGTGGATTGGAGAGATCTTGGACGAAAACGACCTGCTGACTGTCGGAGAGGTCGCCCGCCGCTCCGGCTTCGCCACTTCCGCACTGCGCTATTACGAGGACTATGGGCTGATCGAGGCAACCCGGACCGATGGAGGACAGCGCCGATATCAACGGTCCGTCCTGCGCCGTCTGGCGTTCATCTCGGCCGCTCGCCACGTCGGCCTGACCCTCGAAGAGATCCGCGAGGCCCTGGCCCAGCTTCCGAAGGGCCGCACCCCGACTCGTAGCGACTGGAGCAGGCTCTCACAGACCTGGCGGAGTCGCTTGGATGAGGAGATCGCTGCCCTCACCCGGCTCCGGGAGGGACTCGACAGCTGCATCGGGTGCGGATGCCTCAGCCTCGACCATTGCAAGATCGCCAACCCCGACGACCGGCTCGGGCGTCGAGGCCCCGGAGCCCGTTCTCTGCCCGCCTCGCTGCGACCGGCCTGATCGGCTCTCGGCCCGACGCTGATACCGTGAGATAGGTGACGGACTCCATCACCAGGCGCTTTCCCCGCGACTTCATGTGGGGTGTGGCGTCCTCTGCGTACCAGATCGAAGGCGGGGCAAAGGAAGGAGGGCGAGGGCCCTCGATCTGGGACACGTTCTCGCATACCCCAGGGCGGACCGCCGATGGTGCCACCGGCGACGTCGCCATCGACCACTACAACCGCTATCGCCAAGACGTGGCCCTCATGGCCGAGCTGGGAGTGGACGCCTACCGGTTCTCGATCTCCTGGTCACGTCTGCTGCCTGACGGCGTCGGTGCAGTGAACCAAGGCGGCATCGAGTTCTACGTCGACCTGTGCGATTCGCTCCTCGAGGCCGGCATTACACCGGTGGCGACGCTGTACCACTGGGACCTCCCGCAGGCGCTCCAGGATCGAGGTGGGTGGCTGGAACCCGCCTCGGTCGAGTGGTTCGCCGAGTACGCGGCGGTCGCCAAGCGAGCACTGGGCGACCGGATTCGGATCTGGTCCACCCTCAACGAGCCCTGGTGCGTCGCCTTCCTGGGCCATTCGTCTGACGTGTTCGCCCCCGGCCTCGGCCGCCCCGAGGCGGGCTTTCTCGTCGCCCATCACCTGATGCTCGCCCACAACCGGGCCATGACGGTGATGCGTGACGTCAACCCCCACGCTGACGACCAACTGGGGGTGGTCCTCAACCTGATCCCGGCGGAACCTGCCGGCGACGACCCGTCCGACGTGGCCGTGGCCGAGACCGTGGATGCGATCCACAGTCAGCAGTTCCTGAGCGGGATCCTCGAAGGCAAGTACCCGGAGAGGATTCGGCGACTCCACGAACGGTTCGGTGTCGCTGACCAGATAGATGAGGCGGAGTTGGCCGCCACCCGCGTCGACCTCGACTACCTCGGGGTCAACTACTACAACATCAACCGCTTTCGCTTCGATCCGGCGTCGCCGGGTTTGGCCGAGTACCCGGGCGCCGACGGCGCCGTCTTGGTGCGTCCGCCGGGCGAACTGACCGATATGGAGTGGGGGGTAGAGCCCCAGGGGCTCACCATCGTCCTCGAGCGGGTGGCGGAGCTGGCCCCGGATCTTCCTCTGTACGTGACCGAGAACGGGGCGGCCTATCCGGATGAGGTCGGGCCCGATGGCGAAGTCGTCGACCCGAAACGGATCGCCTACCTGGACTCCCACATCGCCGCAGTCGCCGACGCCCTCGATCGGGGAGTGGATGTGAGGGGTTATTTCGTGTGGTCGATCTTCGACAATTTCGAGTGGGCCTCCGGCTATGGGATCCGCTTCGGAATCGTGCGGATCGACTACGCGACTCTGGAGCGCATGGTCAAGGCGAGCGGATGGTGGTACCGCGACTTCATCGCCGCCCAACGCGCCTGCTGAGCCCGGCAGCCGATCGCCTCAGCCGAGTAGGCTCGGCATTCGAGGAGGAGCCATGAGCGGTCCGCTCGATGACAAAGACTCGAGGTGGGTCAACGAAGGCGCCATCGGTGTCGAGGTGCGGCAGGGCAGGACGACCGATGTCATCGGAACCAGTGTCACGCGTGTCCTGCCCACCAAGGGCCGGCGCACGATCGGCGCCTGGTGCTTCGTCGATCTGATCATCCCACCTGACGCTCACGACCCGGATCCTCTGGAGATCGGGCCACATCCTCACATCGGTCTGTCCACCGTGACGTGGCTCTTCCAGGGAGAAGCGCTCCACAGCGATTCGCTCGGCACCGAGCAGGTGATTCGCCCGGGCCAGCTCAACCTGATGACGTCCGGTCGGGGAATCGCCCATGCAGAGTTGTCGACCCCCGATGGGGTGCTCGGTGCCCAGATGTGGATCGCCCTGCCGGAAGCCACGAGACACGGTGCGCCCGCCTTCGAGCACCACGCCACGCTGCCGCGTCTCGAGCGTTCGTGGGGTGAGGCCACGGTCCTGATCGGCACCTATGCGGAGGCAGCTTCGCCGGCCCGAGCGGACACCGACCTCATTGGAATGGACCTCGTCCTGGCCGGGAGTGCGCGACTGGAGCTCCGATCCGACTTCGAGTACGGCGTGATTCCGATCGACCGGGCCGTGAAGGTGGCCGACGACATCGTCGAGCCAGGTTGGCTCGGTCTGGTGGAGCGGGGACCGGAGGAGTTGTCGATCGAGCCGTCGTCACCGGGAGCCCGTGTCCTGCTCGTGGGCGGGGCGCCGCTCGGTGAGCGCATCCAGATGTGGTGGAACTTCGTGGCCCGCAGCAAGGAAGAGATGACGGAAGCCTGGCGGGCGTGGCAGCTGCACGACACCGATCGCTTCGGGCCGGTTCCGTCCAAGCTCGCCCGTCTGGATGCCCCGCCCCCGCCATGGCTGCGGCCGTAGGCGGAGGTCAGCGCACCATCCGGGACACCTCGGTCCCCAGCAACTCGATCGAACGGAGGACCTGGTCGTGGGGCAGGGTGCCGACACTGATGTGCAGCATGAAGCGCTCCACTCCGAGCAGCTCCCGGTAACGGAGGATCTTGCGAGCCACGGTTTCTGGATCGCCCAATACCAATGACCCATTGGGAGAACGGAGAGAGTCGAACTGGGTGTGGCTCATCGGCCCCCAGCCCCTCTCCATCCCCAACTGGCTCATGGCGATGGCATACGACGGGTAGTACTCCTCCACCGCCCGCTCGGTGCTGTCGGCGATATACCCGTGGGCGTGGACCGCCAGAGGCGCTGCCGCGGGGTCGTGGCCCGATTCGGCCAACGTCTTTCTGTGGAGGTCGGCCAGCACCGAGAACCGGGCCGGATCGCCGCCGATGATGGCCAGCGCCACTGGAAGCCCTCGAGTGGCCGCTCTCACGATCGATGCAGGGGTGCCACCCACCGCCACCCACACCGGCAGCGGTTGCTGTTCGGCCCGGGGGTAGATCCCCTGACCCTCGAGTGGTGGCCGGAACCGTCCCGACCAGGTCACTTTCTCGTTGTCGCGGATGGCGAGCAGGAGATCGAGCTTCTCGGCGAACAGATCGTCGTAGTCGGCGAGCGAGTATCCGAAGAGGGGGAAGGATTCGATGAACGATCCCCGTCCCACCATCAGCTCCGCCCGACCCGAAGACACCAGGTCGACCGTGGCGTATTGCTGGTAGACGCGCACCGGATCGTCGGAGCTGAGGATCGAGACCGCCGGGCTGAGACGGATGCGCTCGGTGACCCCGGCGATGGCGGCCAGGACTACTGCCGGCGCCGACGAAGCGAAGTCTGGTCGATGGTGCTCACCGATGCCGTAGACGTCGAGGCCCACCTCTTCGGCGAGCTTTGCCTCTTCGATCACCCTACGAAGGCGCTCACCGTGCGATACGGTTTCCCCGGTGTCCGGGTCGGGATAGGTCTCGGCGAAGGTCGTGATACCCAGTTCCACCGGGCAAGGCTATCCGCTTCCGATCACCTACCGGCTCAGATCTCGGCGAGCAGCAGCGCTTCGAGGCGCGAGAAACTGTGGTTGATGGCGGCGGCGGCGCCCGTCCTCAGGTAGCGGTCACGGTGGTCGACCGACTGGAACACAGTGGCCTGGCTGAGGAGAGTGCCTCCCACGATCTGGTCCAGATCGATCGTGTTCAGATAGACGACGCCGGGCTCGGAGTCGAACTCGTAAGTCTGGACGATGCGCTCTTCGGTGGGGTCCCCGTGGTAGACGCCGTGGAAGACATAGGTGTTGCCCAGTCCGTCACGGTGGACGTAGCGCCATCGGCCGCCGTGACGTGGCTCCAGGATCTCCACTGTTGTTTCGAGATTGTCGGGTCCGATCCAGCGTGAGAGGAGATCGGGTTCGATGAAGGCTCGAAACACCGAAGATCGGGGGACCGGCAGCTCTCGGCGGGCAACGATTTGAGGAAAGCCGGGCCGGGCAATCAGGTCGGTCTCTCTCATCGAAGTCCACCCCATTTCTTGGAATCAGCGGGGGAGGCACTTGTGCTCCCATGCCGCCCGCCTGGTCGCTCAGCGGGCAGAGGGGACAAATCCGACGATCTCGCAACCCTGGTCACCACACGAAAACTCGCAACCAACCTACAACGTTCTGTGAGAATTGAGGTGTGCTCGTAGACGCCCATGTACATCTCGACGGATACGGCGACCAGCTCTCCACTGCATTGGAGGAGATCGATCGCCTCGAGGTGCTCACCGTGGCGGTGGCGGTCGATCCCGACACGTATCGGGTGGCTCGGGAGGCTTCGTTGCGGTCGTCCCTGGTCCTCCCCGCCTTCGGTGTCCACCCGTGGGAGGCGCACAGCTGGGTCGACCGGCTGGAAGAAGTCGACCCCCTCATCGAGGACGCGCCGATGATCGGCGAGATCGGGCTCGACCGACGCTGGGTGGAGGAACCGGAGCGCTATGAGCCACAGCGAGCCGTGTTCAGTCATTTCCTGCGGCGGGCGGCCGCTCTCGACCGGGTCATCAACGTCCACACGTCGGGAGCCGAGGCGGAATGCCTGGAGGCCATCGTGGCGCACGGCTGCCGTCGGGTGATCGTCCACTGGTATTCGGGACCGCTCGACGTCCTGGAGGACATGATCGATGCCGGGTTCTACTTCACGGTGGGGGTCGAACTGCCCTTGTCCGATTCGATTCGGCAGGTGGCGAGCGCGATACCCGACGAGCAGTTGCTGACCGAAACCGACAATCCCGGGGGTCTGAAGTGGCTGACCGGAGAGGTCGGCATGCCAGGAAAGATCGCAGACGTGGTGGCCGATCTTGCCCGAGTGCGGGGCACGACGCAGGCGGCGATAGAGGAGATCGTGGCCGACAACACGCGACGTCTCGTGGACGGCGACGACGTCCTCGAGGCCTGGGCGGCGCCCCTCTCGGTATGACCGCTTGCCGCAGATCCAGCCGGGGGTAGAATTCTCAGCACATGAAGGTCAGCTTCGCCCCCTGTTGTCTGTGTTCCCAGTGCGGGAGGCGCGCCTGACCCGAAACGTCGATTAGACGTCCCAACAGCTGTCGCAGAACCCGCATCCACCCCGGATGCGGGTTCTTCTTTTGGAGAAACCATGACCATCGAAGCTCCATCCCAACTTCCCACCGATCGCCACCTCCGGCGTTACACCGACATCCGAGCGATGTTGCCGGACGTCGACCAGCCGACTCCGCTCGTGAGGGTGGGGGGCTTCGCCGCGCCCGAATTCGAACTCTTCCTCAAGCTGGAATGGCTCAACCCATTCGGGTCGATCAAGGATCGTGCCGCCGCCTACATGCTCCAGGGCCTGGGCGAGACCGGCGCCTTGGACGGCAAGGAGCTGGTAGAAGCCTCATCCGGCAACACGGCCATCGCCCTGGCTGCACTCGCCGCCTTGGCCGGCACGCGCCTGACCGTCACTATCCCCGACGGCGTCCCCGAAGAAAAGAAGGTGCTGCTGCGGATGTTGGGGGCGGAAGTGTGGGAGACGCCCGACGATCTGTGCCCGGTCGACAACCCGAGAGACGGTGCCATCGCCCTGGCTCGGTCTCTGGCGGCCAGCGAGGGCGGGCAGCGCTACCTCATGACCAACCAGTACGAGAACGAGCACAACGTCCGGGCCCACTATGAGACCACGGGTCCGGAGATCTGGCGCCAAACCGAGGGGCGTATCCGCTACTTCTTCGCCGGATTCGGGACCTGCGGAACGATCACCGGTGTCGGTCGATTCCTGAAGGAGCAAGACCCCTCGATCGAGGTGGTGGCTATCGAGCCCCAGCCCGGTCATCGACTCCCGGGCCTGAAGAGCTTCGCCGAGGCCAAGGAGCCCGGGATCCTCGACCGCAGCGTCATCGATCACGTGATCCGAGTCGACGACGAGCCGGCCTACGCCACCACCAAGCGCCTGTTTCGCGAGCAGGGCCTGATCGTCGGGCCGTCGACCGGAGCCATCGTCCATGCCGCCGTCGAGTTCGGTGTCGACCGCTCGGGAGTGGCGGTCGGGGTCTCACCCGACGGAGGACAGAAATACACCAGCTACTTCGCCGACTTGCTCGGCGACGAAGGCCTGCCGGCCTTCTGAAAGGAGACTGACATGACCCAGACGACATCCACCCAGGTTCAGGTGACCGAGACTCTCGACTGCTCCGGGCTTTTGTGCCCGCTGCCCGTCTACAAGGCGGGTGTGGTACTCAACCGCCTCGCATCCGGGGAGGTCCTGGAACTGATCGCCACCGATCCCGGGTCGCTGGAAGACGTCCCCGCCATGGCCCGGCAGCGAGGAGACACGGTTCTCTCCGTGATCGACGAGGGGACCGCTCACCGGTTCCTGATCCGGAAGGGAACCGCATGACCGCCCAGCCGATCGAACAGAGCGTTCCGAAGCGGCGCCGCCTCGCCGTGGTCGCCTCCAAGGGAACCCTCGACCAGGCATACCCACCGCTGATCCTGGCGTCCACCGCCGCCAGTCTCGGCTGGGAGGCCGGGATCTACTTCACCTTCTATGGCCTCGACATCCTGCATCGCAAGCGATATCAGAAGCTGAAGGTGGCCTCGCTGGCCAATCCGTCTGGCCCGGTCCAGTTGCCCAACCTCCTCGGGGCAATTCCCGGGGCGACGGCCGCCGCCACCAAGGTGATGCGCAAATGGATGAAGGACGCCCGCATGCCGGATGTGGACGAGTTCATCGACATGGCTCAGGGCATGGGCGTGCGGTTCTTCGCCTGCTCTACGACCATGGGTGTGATGGGCGTCGATGAATCCGATCTGATCCCCGGCTGTGACATCGCCGGCGCCGCCGCGTTCCTCGACTACGCGGCCGACGCCGATGTCCAACTCTTCGTCTGAACCCTGAGCCCATCGGGGACGGAACGGGGCTTTCACCCATAGCTATTCGGGTAAGAGGTGGCCGAGGATGGTGTCATGAGCAACCAAACACGTCTTACCCGTCCCCGCAACGGACGCATGATCGCCGGAGTGGCGGCAGCGTTCGCCAACCGCACCGGAATCGACGTCGGGCTGGTCCGTTTGGCCTTCGTCGTGTCCCTCTTCTTCGGAGGGCTCGGCCTCGCCGCCTACATCGCGGCCTGGATTCTGATCCCCGAGGAGGGCCAGACCCAATCCCCGGCCGAACGGATCCTCGGCTCCTGATTCCCCTTTCAGCGCGTTCAGCGGACCGTATACGGTCCGCCGAACGCGCCAGAACATCGTCCTCTATGCCTCGGCGGTAGGGTGACGGCGATGACGACCCTCCTCCAACGATCCACCTTCGTGGTCGAGCAGCGCCGCAAGCTCTTCGAGATGCGGAATCAGTACCGACTGTTCGACGAGACAGGAGCGACCATCGGCACGGTCGAGCAGGTCCAGCAGTCGGCCCTGACGTTCCTGGCCCGGTTCGTCACCGATCTGGACGTTGCGCTTCCCGTCACCCTGGAGGTAGCCGACGAGACTGGCGGTGCGGCGCTCGTCCTCCACAAGCCCTGGTTCTCGATGACCCTGTCGGTGGCCCTTCCCGACGGGACGCCGCTCGGCAAGATCATCAAGCGCCTTCGCATGGGCAAGGCACGTTTCACCCTCGTGGACGCCAACGGCGCCGAGGTCGGTGAGGTTCGGGCCGAGAACTGGCGGGCGAAAGACTTTGCCGTCTTCGACGGATCAGGCAACGAGGTCGCCCGGGTGGCGAAGCAGTGGCGCGGACTGGCGACCGAGTTGTTCACCGACGCGGACACCTATGTGGTCCAGTTGACCCCGGCCGCTGTCGAACCGCTGCGTAGCCTGGCCTTGGCGGCCTCCCTGGCGATCGACGTGGTGATGAAGCAGAAGGACTACGGCAGCTGACCTTCGCTTGGGTGGTGCGCCCGTCACTTCTACGGCTCAAAGCCGCCGACGTGCCCCGACGCAAGGTCTGACCAGGTCGGGTGTGCCGAATCCGCTCACGAGCGAGAGCACTTCGACCCTGTCCGGGGTCGTGATCTTCCGATTGGATGAGACCTGAACGGAAGGAGTTCCCATGGTGTCGCCGATCTGGGCTGCGATCTGGGTCGGGTGCGGGCTGGCGACTGTCGTCGCCGCCGTCTTCGTCGTCTCGGGTCGGGGAGGCAGGAATCTCGGGCGCTGGGCGACCGGAATCCTCTTCACGGCCGGCGGTGCCCTGGTCCACGTCGTCAATCTGATCGTGGGGGTCGACTACACCACCTTCGCCGATACCTCGTACTTCGGGTGGGTGACCGACGCCTGGCGAGCGATCGTGGCTCCCAATCAGGTCCTGTTCATCGGGTTGCTGGCTGGCTTCGAGGCGGCGGTAGGTGCGCTCGCCATGAGCGGCGGGCGCCGGGTGCGCCTCGCCTACATAGGTGTGATCGGTTTCTACTCCGCTCTGTGGCTGTTCGGCTGGTTCACCACGGTATGGAGTCTGTTGATGCTGCCATCCGTGGCCGTCCTCCTGTGGGCGGAGGTTCGGGAGCCTGCTCACCACGTCACTCTCCAACCAACGCCGGGCTGACCACCTGCCTTCGGTTTGGCTCTAGAGATCGAAGCGTGTGGCTCCGTAGGGCTCGGCGGTTCCGTAGGCGAAGACGGTTTGGGGCACGAAGCGATAGAGATACCAAGGGGGCGGTCCGGCCGAGGGGGCGCTGTATTCCGCCACCAACGCATCGCCCTCCACCCGGGCGGGCCAGCCTCCATCGTTGAACGCGGCGACCACGGCTTCGAGCGTCTCCGAGTCCGTGATCCTGGAGGCGTGGCCGCGCATGACGAGATCGAACGGATGGGTGGCGATGCTGATCACACAGCGCGGATCGCGGGCGAGGTTGCGCGACTTCGTCGTGTTGGGGCCGGAAGTGAAGTACCACGAGCCATCGACGGTCACGGTTCCGAGTGGCACGACATGCGGCTCGCCCTCTCCACCGATGGTCGTCAGCCACGAAGTGTGTCGACCCGGTCCGCCGGTTCCGGGAGCTTGGGTGACTTGGGTCCGGAGGGTGTCCTCGACCCGTTGCCAGTCGATGGCGGGGACACCGTATCCATCCAGGTTCTTCACCTTCGA
>DATGPZ010000132.1:0-3935 GCA_035304485.1 Acidimicrobiia bacterium
GCCCGCTCGAACGTGTACCTGGGCAAGGCGATGACCGCCGCTTCGGATGCCCGGTATCTGGTGGAGAAGGTTCGCCGCCGGGAGGAATCCCGATGAGTCTCCGCCAGGAGCTGATCCAGGTGGCGGCGGTGGCCGTGGCCATCGTCGAGGACCTCGACCACGGCGGCACCGACCACGGCCAGTCTGCCGCCATCCTGGAAGAGGTGCAGGAAGAGCGTGTCCGTCAGGACGAGAAGTGGGGCGCCCAGCATCATGATCCGCTCACCTGGCTGATGATCCTCGCCGAGGAGGTGGGGGAGGTGGCCGAGATGATCCCTTGGCGCAGCTCTGACGCCGCCGAGGCGGCTGGGATCCGCCTCCAGGTTATCCGGGCGGGCCGCCGGGCTCGCCGCTGGCTGACCGAACAGTTCGGGTCATGAGCTACCGGGAAGCCCTGAAGCGGTTGATCGAAACCTTCACGGCTATCAGTGAAGCAACGAGCGAGGCAGATGACCTCGCCACCGAACTCATTCACATTCAAGCTAAGCGTGCCGCTACCGAGGCCCGGAACGAATTGCAGCAACTCCTTGATCAGAGGTATGAGCATGAGTGACCTGACCGACTCGACCCTGTTCAAAGCCCTCGACGGGCTCAGGCCGATGCACGGCGACGGCCGCTACCCCGGTGTGGGCCGGTGGACAAGGCACCTCGACCCGCAGCAACTGCAGCCATGCGCGTACGGCTACCACCTGACCCGAGGCCCACAAGTCTTCGGCTGGTTGGGGCCAACGCTGTATGTGGCTGAGGCGTGCCCCGACCACGACCTGGTCGCCGCCGACGACAAGTTGGTGACGTGCCGTGTCCGTCTCGTCCGCCGTCTGGACCGGTGGGACGAGACGACGGCGCGCCTGTTCGCCGCCGACTGCGCCGAAGCGGTTTTGCTGGGGGAGCGTGCGTCTGGTAGGGAACCGGATGAGCGGTCGTGGGCGGCGGTGGAAGCAGCCCGAGCTTTCACCCGTGGGGAGATCTCTCGGGTCGAAGCCGAAGCGGCAGCGACGGCGGCCACCGCCGCCTGGGCCGCCGCCGTCGCCGCCGCCGGGGCCGCCACCGAGACCACCGCCGCCGCCTCCGTCGCCGCCGCCGCCGCCGGGGCCGCCGCTGAGGCCGCCTCCTGGGACGCCGTCGAGGCTGCCGCCTGGGCCGCCGCCAACGCCGCCAGGGCCGCCGGGGACGCCGCCAGGGCCGCCACGTACCGGCGGTTCTGCGCCTACCTCGAAGGCGGACCCATCCCACCCGTCGAACCCCTCTACAGGAAGGAGACCCCCGATGAGTGACGCTCGCCTGGAAGTGGGCGGCATCGTCTTCGTCGACTGTGAGACGACCGGACTCGATCCGGGCCGGCATGAGATCTGGGAGTTGGCGCTGATCGTCGACGACGAGGAGCACGTCTGGACGATGGACGTCGACTTGTCGAAGGCCGATCCGGACGCTCTGCGGGTGGGCCGGTACTACGAGCGGGAGCGTGAGCGGGAGGCATCCATCCCGTTCGAGGTCGCCACCGAGGTGTGGTATCTGACGACCAACCGGGCCCTGGTTGGGATCAATCCGGCGTTCGACGCTGCGTTTCTGACCAGGTTCCTCCGTAGCCACGGGTGCGTGCCGAAGTGGCACTACCACGTCATCGACGTGAAAGCGCTCGCCAAGGGCTGGCTTAGGGGCCGTCATCCGAAGGTGCCGGGGACGAACCCGCCGTGGAGCACCGACGATCTCGCCCGCGGTCTCCATCTCAGTCCCGAGGACTTCGACCGGCACACGGCGCTCGGTGACGCCCGGCTCGCCAAGGCGATGTACGAGGCGGTGATGGAGGCGAAATGAATCCTGACCTCGAACGTCTCAGAGACGACATCAAACGCACCATGACCATGGACGAGGTGCTGCGGATCCTCGGCCTGCCCGAACCCAACCGGCAGCGGAAGATCCGCTCCATCTTCAACCCCAACGAGCGCACCCCGTCCCTCCACATCTACGACTACGACTGGTACGACTACTCGACCGGCAAGGGCGGCGACCAGATAGCGTTCGTCATGGCCTACCAGAACGTGCCCTACGTCAAAGCTCTTGAGATCCTGGGTCGGGGAATGCCGCTGGCCGTCAGGCCACGGCGAGACAACGAGGTGCCGTTCGAGGTGCCGAATTACACGGCCAGGTTCCAAAGCGCCAAAGACTCGCAGTCGGGTGAAGACTGGGCACGGCTCGAGGAATACGTCAAAGAGAAATGGCCCTACCTGACGGTAGGGGACATCATGGCGTTCCCGAACAAGCTGGTGAAAAACGGCGAACTGTGGTCCGCCCACTGGGTCTCTGTCGACGGTGGTTTGCCTAGGGTGGCCGGCATCAAGGTGCGGAACATCTATGACGGCTCCAAATACGCCGTTCAGGGGTCCTGTTTCATCGCCGGCCTGTACCGGCCGCTTCCGAACCGGCCGAACCGCACCCACGCTCTCTTGGTCGAGGGCGAGTCGGATGCCTGGGTGATGGCCAAGATGCTGGACCGGCGGGACGTGACCGTGTTGGCGCTCCCGTCCGGCGCCGGAGCGTGGAGACCCAGGTTTGTCGACGAGCTGTCCGGGTTCGAGTCTGTGGGTGTGGCTGTGGACGCTGACGAGGCGGGGGAGGCAGCCATCGAGAAAATCATGGGAGACCTCCCCAACGCATACCGTGTAAATGTCCCTGGCGGCAGGGTGGCGGAGGCTGCCGCAGACGGCTGGCGACTCTAACATTCGGGAACCGTCAGCAAAATAGCCCCCCGAATCTTTGGGGGGCTTATTTTTGCTCGGAATACTGGTGTCCATGGCAAACCCGTCCGGCCGCATAGGCCGTGAAGGTGAACATAAGACCAACCAGTTTCTCGCTGCCGCAGGTTTCACGAATGTCCAGCGGGAAGGGAAGAGGGCACCTTCCCTCGACAATGTGGCCGATGACCTGACGGTCCCGGTAGAGACCAAACGACGGGCCAGAATCGACCTCCAAGAGTGGGTACGCACTCTCCGGGACCGTCACGGCCACATCTGGGCCCTGTTCATTCATGCCCGAGACGCCCGCAAAAAGGACGCCATGCCCTCGGTCATGGTTGTCCCGGCTGCGTTCGGCGCCTCGCTTCTGAAGCTCTACGAAACCCACAAGGAGGACAAATGAGCTTTCGGGTGGTGAGCTTACGCCTACCGGGCAGATGATTGATGAAGGTTCTGATCTACGACCTGGAAACCGGCCCGCTACTCGGCCACTTCTGGCGAATCACCCAGGGCTACATCAACCCCGAAGGCATCGTCCACGACTCGTTCCTGATGTCGTGGTCGGCGAAGTGGCGGGGCTCCGGGAAAGTCTACTCCCAGGTGCTCACCCCAGAAGAAGCGGTGGCCCAAGACGACGCCCGGATCGTCGAAGGGATCGCAGAGCTGGTTAGGGAAGCGGACTATGTGGTCGCCCACAACATCGAGCGCTTCGACTACAAGCAGCTCAACGGTCGGGTGTCCCAGCTCGGACTCGAGAACCTGGGTCCGGTCCAGATGATCGACACCAAGAAGTTGGCGTTCAGAGACCTCGGTGTCGCTTCCACGTCCCTCGACTATCTCGCTGATTTCTTCGGGATCGGACGCAAGCGGCCCATGTCCTACGACGACTGGCTGCGAGCCTACCGAGGCGACCCCAAAGCGCTCCAGAAAATGGACCGGTACTGCCGCCACGACACCCGGCTGCTTGCCGAGGTGTTCGAACGGATGCTGCCGTATGTCCGCAGCGTCCCTCGCCTGGTTGTTGGCGACGGATCGTTCGTCTGCGTGTATTGTGGTTCCCGAGACCTCATCAAGCGGGGCTTCAAGCACACCGCTGCCGGCACCTACCAGCAGTGGCAGTGCAAGAAATGCACCCGCTATTCGAGGGAACCGACCGCTATAGAA
>DATGPZ010000133.1:0-10275 GCA_035304485.1 Acidimicrobiia bacterium
GGGATCGTCGGGACAGAACCGGTCGTTGGCCGGTGGGTTGCAGCCGCGGGTGATGTCGGCTGCGGCGAGGCGGGCGATGTCGCCTTCGAACACGTGGCCGGTGGTGTCGGTGAAGGTTCCGGTACCGGCTGGCAGTCCCAAGGCGCGTACCAAGAAGGCAGCCATCTGGCCGCGGGTGACGGGATCGTCGGGACAGAACCGGTCGTTGGCCGGAGGGTTGCAGCCCCGGGTGATTCCCTCGTCAGCCAACCAGGCGATGTCGGACATGAACAGGTGGTCGTCGTCTACATCGGTGAAGTCGCTCACCGAACTCCCAGCAGTTGCTCCTGGGGCTGCAGTCAGGCCAGCCAGTAGTGCAACGATCAGCGAAATCCCCATATGGCGGCGAATGGCGCGCATGCAATTCTCCCTCCGTGCGGCCGAGTATTTGGTTACGCCGGCATGTGCGGTCCGCGACCATATAGCCAAATCCATCCGCGAGCAACTGATTCTTCGCACATATCGAAGTGAGTCACCTGCTCACATAGTCAGGGAGCTGCCTCAGATACGGGCGCCGACCTGGGAGGAAACCGGTCGAGCGGGAGCGTCGTCAGGCCTCTGAACCGACGCGAGTGAGAGCCTCTTCGAAGGTGATGCCCTCGTCCCACATCGCCTCGAAAGTGATGCAGAGGGCATTTGCGAGGGCGGGGTGCTCGACGACCATCATCGTGGCCTCGGCGTTGGAAGCGACCGGGTCCTCCAGGGCGAACATGACCAGCGAACGATCGATGAGGGCCATCTTCAAGGGAAGTTCCTCGACGAACCGCGCCTCCTCCCCAGCTTCGATGAACCGGCGGATACCGTCGACGGTCGCCGGGTCTCCCAGAAGACCGATCTCGTAGATCGATCGGGCGCGATAGCGCCTGACACCCGCCAGACCCTTCACATTGTCCTGGACGGGCAATGCAATGGGAGGCTTGGTGAAGACCAGGATCTCCTCCCGAGCGGTCTCCGAGATGTCGGCGGCATACTGGGAGATCGTGGCGTTTCCCCGCAGCACCTGGATGAAATCGAGCGGTTCCGTGTGTTCTCGACCGGAGTGGAACTCCGGCTCCAACCGATCGATCAGGGCGTTACCGGTGCTCTCTATCTGCTTCATTCGACTCCGGTGCTCATCGAGGAGTCGTTCCACCGCCGTGGCCGGGGGCATCGCCGAGTACCTGACAACGCCGCCGGGGCGACTCGATGCCAACCCCCGATCTATCAGGCTTCGCATCACGTCGTAGATCCGCGCCCGGGGTACACCCGCACGCCGGGCTATCTCCGCCGCGGTGAAGGAGTCCCGACCCAGTAGGGCGGCATAAGCCTTGGCTTCGTAGGTGGTCAGCCCAAGGCGTGTCAGTTCGTCGATGCTCTGCGTAGAAGCCTCCACACGTGGACGTTACGGATCATTTCGAGGGCGGCGCAAACCTGCCAGCTGTGCCACTACGACGAGTACTGGCACTTGTTGACACTACTCACAGTAGTGGCTAGCTTCTGCAGCGCTCTTGGGTACGGCCACGAGGGAAGAGAGGAGACGAGGATGACCCAGGCCCGACTGCGGGGGGACCGCACATGGACGGCGTTCGCAGCGATCCTGGTCCTCGTGTTCTCGCTACTTCCCCCGGAGAGGTCGTTGGGAGCCGACGCTACGGACGCGACACCCGCGGACGTGCAGGTGGATGCCAACGTCATCGAAGCCATCGAACGGGACGGGAGGGCACCGATGCTGCTGGTCCTGGACGACCGGCCGGACCTTTCCGAGGCAGAGAAGATCGACGACTGGGCGGAGCGGGGTCGGTTCGTCTACGAAACCCTGAGAGACCACGCCGCTGCCAGCCAGGCGGATCTGGTCGCAGACCTGGACCGGGCCGGGGCAGAGTTCACCACGTTCTGGATCGCCAATGTCGTCCTCGTGGAAGGCGACCTCGCCACCTTGGACCGGATCATGGCCCACGACGAGGTCGTCCGAGTGGAATTGGCCGAGGGATTCCGGCTGCCGGAACCGGAGTTCGTCGAAACCACTTCCCAGATCCAGGCCACCGACTGGAACCTCGACGCCATCAATGCACCCGAGGCTTGGGATCAGTACGACGCCCGAGGCCAGAACATCGTCGTGGGGATACTCGACTCGGGCGTCGACTTCACCCATCCGGCCTTGGTCGACAACTACCGCGGCAACCTCGGCAACGGCGAGTTCGATCACGCCTACAACTGGTTCGACCCATCCCGGGTGTGCGATTCCCCCCTCGTTCCATGTGACAACAACGGTCACGGCACTCATGTCACCGGATCGGTGCTCGGCGACGATGGTGCCGGCAATCAGATCGGTGTGGCCCCGGCGGCGACCTGGATCGCAGCCAAAGGATGTGAGTCGAGGAACTGCTCCGATTTCGCTCTCCTGTCGTCCGGGCAGTGGATGCTGGCCCCGACCGACCTGTCCGGAGAGAACCCCGACCCGGCGATGCGGCCCCACGTGATCAACAACTCCTGGGGAGGAGCACCCGGCAACGACTGGTACATGCAGATGGTCGACAACTGGATCGCAGCGGGGATTTTTCCGCAGTTCGCCAGTGGCAACCCGGGACCGTGGTGTGGATTGGCAGGCTCACCCGGTGACTACCCACAGAGCTACTCGGCTGGCGCCTTCGATCGCAATGGGCTGATCTACAACGAGTCTGGACGAGGGCCGTCTGCGATCGACGGCAGCATCAAGCCCAACCTCACCGCGCCTGGCGTAGAGGTCCGTTCGAGTCTCCCGGGGGGCGGCTACGGGGAGGGGACCGGGACCTCGATGGCCTCTCCCCATGTAGCCGGCGCGGTCGCAGCCCTGTGGTCGGTCGCCCCTGATCTCATCGGAAACATCGAGGAGACCCGCAACATCCTGGACGTCTCGGCGGCCGACGGCCCCGACACCGCCGACCTGACCTGTGGCGGTGAGGCGACCGACAACAACGTCTGGGGTGAAGGCAAGCTCGACGTCCTGGCGGCCGTGGAGCAGGCGCCGAGAGGCGAGACCGGAATCGTGGCCGGGGTGGTCGTGGACGCCTCGACTTCCGACCCCGTGGCCGGTGCCACAGTCGAGATCTCAGGAGAACTGGATCGGACCATCGTCACCGACGCCGACGGGCACTACTCGGCGACTCTATCGGCGGGAACCTACGAGGTGACTGCTTCCTACTACGGCTACGAGACCGCCTCGACGTCGATCACGGTGATCGCTGATCAGGTCACCGACGGAAGCATCGAGCTCACGCCGATTCCGACGACCACGGTCACGGGTGTAGTGACCGACGCTGCCCAGGGATGGCCACTCTATGCAGCGGTGGACGTGGAGGAGGCCCCAGGCGACCCGGTGTTCACGGATCCGATCACGGGCGAGTTCAGCATCGATGTAGCGAACGGCATTCCGGTGGTGCTGTCCGTGTCGGCCATCGTCGAGGGTTATCAGATCGTCGAACGCGAGGTCCTCCTCCCGGACGATGGGGCCCAGCAGGACTTCCAGCTCGAGGCCGACCCATCGTGCACTGCCCTCGGCTATGAGGAGAACGGAGGCACCTGTGTACCCCAAGGCGGTGGGTTGGTGCTCGGGGAGGTCCACGACCTACGCACCGGCGAACCCATCGTCGGGGCTCTTCTGACCGTCGCGGACGACCCGGAGGCCGCGGCCTCGACCGGCGTCTACCAGACGGACGATCCGGCATACGGCGATGGTCTGTTCGTGCTCCACACGACCGCCACCGGTACGGTCGATGTCACTGCATCCATGCATCTCTACGCCGACGAGACCCAGTCGGTGGAGGTCGCCGAGGGTGGAGCCGTTGCGATCGACTTCGTCCTCGACTCCGGCTTGCTCGAAGTGGACAGCGCACCGTTGGAAGCCACGGTCGACTTGGGTGGAACGGAAACCGTCGAAGTCCAGGTCACCAATGTCGGCGAGTTACCGGTCGATTTCCAATTGGGCGTTCGTGAGCCTTCGTTCGCGCCAGTGTCGCACGATCTCCAGGAGGCCGCGGCCGGGTCCAGCACTTTCGTGCCGGAAGGGACCTGGTCGGTAGAGGCAGAAACCGTATCGACCTCGGCGCCGCAGTGGACGCCCGGGCCCGACCTTCCGGCACCTCTGGTGCGATACGCACCCGTCCAGTGTCCCGGGCAAGTCGATGGCTTCTACGTACTTACCGGGCTGGGCGAGGACATCGTCCCGATACCGGTCCTCTGGCGGTTCGACGGTCGGACCGGAACCTGGACCGAGCTGGCGCCGGCTCCGAACGCCCGGGAGGAGAACCTCACTGCCGTGTGCACCGGGGAGACGATCCATCTACTGGGCGGAGGCGTGTACGCGGGTTCCTTCC
The DNA here is from genome assembly GCA_035304485.1 of Acidimicrobiia bacterium. Taxonomy (GTDB): domain Bacteria; phylum Actinomycetota; class Acidimicrobiia; order Spongiisociales; family ZC4RG35; genus ZC4RG17. The sequence continues at coordinate 4,371 of DATGPZ010000133.1, forward strand.
CCCATCACTACGTGTACGACATCGCCACCGACACCTGGTCCGAGGCGGCTCCTCCGCCCCGGGCGACCTGGGGTGCGGAATCCGCCTACTGGGATGGTCGGGTGTATCTGATCGGTGGTGGGAGGACACCCGCCTTCGGCCCGGTCAGCGACGAAGTGAACGTCTTCGACATCGAGTCTGGCAAATGGGTAGACAACGAAACGCCCATGCCCGAGGCGCTCGGTGTGCCTGGCGTCGTCCAGGTCGGCCAGTACGTCTTCGTGGTCGGCGGATGGGTCCTCCCGGGACCGGACGGAACCCATTCGGCCGCCACCTACCGGCTGGATCTCGAGTCAGGTGAGTGGACGATCGGTCCGGACCTGAACCACGCCCGGGGCGAGATAGCGGTTACCGCCACCGACACGGCGCTGTACGCGATCGGCGGAAGTCTTCCCGGGCAGGCGCCCAACAGCGGCAGCACCATCGTCGAACGCCTCGACTACACCGACTGGCCCAACGGAAGCTGGGAGCAACTCGACGATCTGCCGTTGTTGCGTGGCGTGGGCCGTGGCGGCTTCTGTACCGAGCTCCGCACCGGCCAGGAGATCTGGGCCGTGGGTGGCGGCAGCCAGTTCATCACCGACCTCACCTACTACGAGCAGGTCCACGACGGGAGCTGTGCCCAGGCCGACCCGCCCGGGTGGGTGGTCTACGACGAATCGGTGCACACCATCCAGCCCGGAGAGACGCTGGAGTTGGAAGTGACATTGGATGGCTCCGTCGCCGAGGTCGACCAGCCCGGGCTCTACCAGGCGGAGATCGTGGTCCGCTCCGATACTCCCGAGCTCACCGAGCCGATTCCAGTCGCCATGCGCGTTCGAGCTCCCGAAGGCTGGAGTCGCGTTTCAGTGGATGTGGAAGGCCTGGATCGGTGCGATCGCCCGGGTCGCCCGTTGGCCAATGCACTGGTGACCGTCGACGGTGCCGAGGCGTCACCGGCAGGAGCCGGCGAATATGCCCGATGGTTGCCGGCAGGAACCTACGGTGTCGTCGTCGAGGCGTTCGGCTTCGTGTCACAGGAGCACGAGATGACAGTGGCCCCGGGCGAAGACGCCTCGTTCTCGGTTCGCCTCCGGCCCGAGGCACCGTGTGTGGAGGTCGATCCGGTGCGGCTCGACCTGACAGTCGAGTCGGACACGCGTGAGACAGTCGGGATCAGCGTGACCAATACCGGTCCGGTCGACGCTTGGTTCCAGGCCGATGAGGTGTCGCTCCAGATCGAGCAGGCTCCGATCGTCGAAGCCGACATCGACGACAGTTCTCGAACCGATACGGATCTCGCGTATGACGAGAACGTCTCTTGGGCCGATGGCGTGAGCAATGCCAGTGCAGATGGGTCCACTCAGGTTGAAATCGAATGGGAAGCCGGGACGGCGTTGCCGGCGCCCCTGGTGAGAGGCGCACACGCTCAGTGCCCCGGTGACCACCGAGGGTTCTACGTGTTCTCGGGCGTGGCTTCGAATGCCGTGGGTGCGGAGATCGTGGACGACTCGTGGTGGTTCGACGCGGAGTCGGCGTCATGGGAGGCACTGGCGCCGATACCGGTCGGGGGTGAAGGAGTTCGCGCCGTGTGCACCGGGACGCACATCCACGTCATGGGTGGAGGGAAAGCAGGTGGCACCAACCGACACTTCATATACGACATCGAGAACGACACCTGGAGCGAAGGTGCTCCTCTCCCTCGCGATGTGTGGGGAGCTGCGGTCGGGGAGTGGGCCGGCCGGATCTACCTCGTGGGCGGCAATTCGGTCTTCCAAGCCCATTTCGGAAACAGCGACCGGGTGGACGTCTACGACATCGCAACCGACAGTTGGATCGGCCAGGCGTCGCCGATGCCGATCTTCGCGGGTGCCCTCGGCTACGCCCAGGTGGACAACTACCTCTATGTCGTCGGTGGATGGAGTTGGGACAGCACAGAATCCAACGTGCGCAAGACCTTCCGATTCGATATGCAGACCGGCGAGTGGGAGGAAGGCCCTGACCTGAACGTCGGCCGGGGAGATCTCGCCGTGGTCGCGACCGACTCGGCGTTGTATGCCCTCGGTGGCAATCCCGACGGATCGGCTCACGGCCAACTCGGAACCGACGCCGTGGAGAGGCTGGATCTCAGCGAATGGCCCAATGGAGAGTGGGAACTGTACGACTCCCTGCCGAGTTCAACGGTGGCTCTCAATGGCGGTGCCTGTACCCAGACCGGCACGGGTGCACGGATCTGGGCGATCGGCGGCGCGGTCGATGGGATGATCGCCGACAACAACTTCTACGAGGATCGGCCGGAGCAGTGTGCCGGTGGAACGATGGATGTGCCGTGGCTGAGCGTCGGAGCGTCTGGAGTAAAACTTCCTTCCGACTCAGGATCGACGGTTCTCGAGGTGACCGTCGACTCGAGCGGTCTCCAACCGGGCGCATACGAGGCCTCGATCCTCCTACGGACCAGCGACACGGGTGCTTCGCATATCGCCATCCCGGTCCTCCTCACGGTCGAAGAGGACGAGGGACCGGGAACCGGGGAGCCTGGACCCGAGGAGCCTGGACCCGAGGAGCCGGGACCCGAAGAGCCCGGGATCGAGGACCCCGAGGAACCGGCCGATGAGTGGCAGGAGCCGGACCCGGCGTTTCGGTTCGGCGATGTTCCCGAGGGCCACGTCTTCGAGTACGAGGCGCATTGGCTGGCAGCCAACGACATAACCCGCGGCTGCAACCCGCCGGACAACGACCGGTTCTGTCCAGAGGATCCGGTGACCAGAGGCCAGATGGCGGCGTTCCTCGTCCGGGCGCTGCACCTGCCCGTCGGTTCCAAGGTGTTCGTCGACACGAGCGGGCACCTGTTCGAAAAGGAAGTCGCAGCCCTGGCCACCAGCGATGTCACGCGGGGCTGCAACCCGCCGGACAACGATCGGTTCTGTCCAGATGACCTGGTGACCCGCGGTGAAATGGCCGCCTTCCTGACCCGAGCATTGGACCTGGATCGAGGGACCGATTCCTTCCAAGATGCAACCGGACATCTGTTCGAGGGTGAGATAGCGGCGCTGGCGGCGTCAGGAATAACCCGTGGTTGCAACCCGCCCGACAACGACCGGTTCTGTCCAGATGCTCCGGTGACTCGCGGTCAAATGGCGGCATTCCTCTATCGGGCCTTGACTCGATAGAGAGCGACTCGGAAAGCTCTCTGTGACCGAGTCGGGGATAGAGTCGCGCGATCGAGCATCCAGTGATCCGCCCGGTGTCCCAAGCCGACCTCGATGCCCTCTACGAGATCTGTCTCCGAACGGGTGACGCCGGTGAAGACGCCACACATCTCTACTCAGACCCGAGGCTCCTCGGCGAGATATATGTCGGTCCCTACGTGGTGCTCGATTCCGGGCTTGGGTTCACCGTTGAGGTGGATGGTCGGCTCGGCGGCTACGTTCTGGGAACGCCCGACACCCGGAGGTTCGAGGACGAATGTGAGGAGCGGTGGTGGCCGCGACTCCGCCGACGGTATCCCGATCCGCCTTCTGTCCCTGACGAGCATCTGGTGGCCATCATCCACCATCCGCCCCGGGTTCCTGACGAGGTGGCGATCCGGTTCCCGGCCCATCTGCACATCGACCTCTTGCCTCAGTGTCAGGGTCGCGGGCTGGGCAGGCAGCTCATCGACCACATTCTGACGGAGTTCGAGGCCAGTGGAGCGGGAGGGGTGCATCTCGGCGTCGACCGACGCAACCGGAGGGCGATCGGCTTCTATGAGCGGCTCGGCTTCGAGCCGCTCAGTGAGACGGGCGACGGTGTCTGCTTCGGGCTCGAGCTCTGAGGCCACCGAGAGCGAGACGGCCGATCGACCTCGCTCGCTTCCCTACAGTTGATCGAAGGTGCACTCCTCGGGTGCTTTGTCGTCCCGGAACGCCTTGAACGACGGCGCCCGCAACTTTCCGGCGTCGGTGAGCTGTCGGTGCTCCACCATGGCGACCAACTCAGGTCGCACCCACTGCGCAGTCCGTAGCTCCGGGTGGGATCGGATCACGGATGCCTCGAAGGGTGGCTCGTCGGTGGCCCGTTCCTCCAGGCGTTCACGAGCCTCCCGGAGGCCGGCATCGTCGAACCCGGTGCCGACGTTTCCGACGTAGCGCAGCCTTCCTTCCTCGTACACGGCCATGACCAGGGAACCGAGCTTTCCTCGTCGCCTGCCTTCGCCGGGAGTCCAGCCGACGATGACCACGTCGGCATCGAACACCAGTTTCACCTTGAGCCAGGCCCGGGAGCGTCTCCCCAGCTCGTACAGGGAGGCGAGTTGTTTGGCGACGACTCCCTCCAGGCCCTGCTCCGACGCGGCCTCGAACAAGGCCTTCCCTCGACCCTCGACCATGGGCGACAGCTGGATCGTCTCGGACGGAACGATCGCCTCTTCGAGCCGGCGCTTGCGTTCGGTGAGTGGCTCTGTCGTGATATCCCGGCCGTCGAGGTAGAGCAGGTCGAAAACCATGTACACGACCGGAATCTGCCGGCTCAACTGCTCGATCCGCGACTGGTCCCGCACGTGCATCCGCTGCTGGAGACGTTGGAACGACGGCTTACCGTCGTCGAAGGCGACGATCTCCCCGTCGAGGACGGCATCGAGCGCGACGAGGCGATCGTGGAGCCGGCTCAGTTCGGGATACGCCGCCGTGACGTCCTTTCGGTTTCGGGACATCAGCCGGGTGGTGGTGTCGCAATAGGCGAGCGCCCGGATTCCGTCCCACTTCGGCTCGAAGCCCCAGGCCGGGTCGTCGAACGCAGTCTTGGCTGAAGTCGCCAGCATCGGTGCGGGCTCAGGAAGTGGATCGGCCTGGGGTCGGGCATCTTGCGACAACAGGGCGAGCCATTGTTCTTTCCCGTCTTCCACGCCGGTCTTGACCAGGTGGAAACGGCCGGGTTGGCGCTCGCCCTTCAAGACGAACGTGATGCGGTCGTCGGAGCGATCGACCATCTCGTAGCTGCCCTGGTCGAAGATTCGAACTTCCCCCGCTCCATAGTTGCTCTCGGGAATGGCGCCCGAGAACGTCAAGTAATCGATGGGGTGGTCTTCCGTGCGGATCGCCAGCGCCCGGATCTCCTTGGTTCGCGGGAGGCCTTTGGGCACCGCCCAGGACACCAAGACCGGCAGGTCGCCGTTGAACATCTCCAGCCGCACATCGTGGTGGAGGCGGGTGGCGTAGTGCTGCTGGATCACGAAACGCTCGCCCGGCGGCGCAGTCAGGGGGTCGACGTCTTCGGGTGGTGTCGTCGCCTCCGGCTCGGGCGTTGCCTCGAAGTCGCGTTTGCGGTCGTACGACGACGACGGCGATCCGGCCTCCGGTCCCGGCGAACTCCTGCGCTCGACCATGTGACGACGATAGGTCGACACCCATCGCTGGCGGGATGCTTTGGGTCGCAGCCAGAATCGATGTCGAATGGCGGTCGGTCCGTTCGTATACGAGGTGACAGGTCTACGAGGAGGACGATGAAGAAGTACCTGCTGAGTATCTACCAGCCCGAGGGAGATCCGCCCGAGAACCTCGACGAGATCATGGAGGAGCTGGAAGGCCTGAATCGGGAGATGCAGGCCGCCGGCGCCTGGGTCTTCGCCGCGGGTCTACATGGTCCCGAGTCGGCGACGGTGATACGGGTTCAGGGCGACAGAGCGCTCGTGACCGACGGGCCGTACATCGAATCCAAAGAGCATTTCGGAGGGTTCACCGTGATCCAGGCGGCGGATCTGGACGAGGCCCTCCAGTGGGCAGAGAGATTGGCGGGCATTCTCACGCCCCTGGCGATCGAGGTACGCCCAATCCAGGAATGATCGACGACTCGACCGTCGCTCGAGTGTTCCGCCATGAGCACGCCCGGGCCGTGGCCGTCCTCATTCGCG
>DATGPZ010000134.1:0-3825 GCA_035304485.1 Acidimicrobiia bacterium
TCGGCGTCGAGAACCGAGATCGCCATCGGCGCCTCGTCGATCAGGACCCGGACCATGTCGTCGAGTCGGGCCACCTCCGACTCCCGTGCGTCGAGTATGCGCCGGCCCAAGGCGAGGACGACGGTGAATGCCGCCAGCAGGCCGAGCCGCAGCAGGGCGGCGGCACTGCCGTCGGCGGTCAGGATCAGAACGGCGACGTAGCCGATCAGCGTCAGAACGGCGATGACTCGATACATCCTCTGGTCGAGAACGAGAGCCTTCCAGCCGAGGAGCAGGAGGATCCAGAAGAAGAACGGCGATTCCACGCCACCGTCGGCTACGACCACTCCGTAGGCGAGCGCCAGGGAGAGGACACTCCGCAGCAAGCGCATGCGAGGTTGGAATTCGCGGGGCGTCAACCAACCGATGCCGAGTCTCACGACTGCGTTCACCCCGGCGAGTAGCACGATCCACGAGTCGTTGCGGGTCTGTCCGAACGCCGCCATCAGCAGTGCGTGGGCCAAGAAGATGAACGAGAGCGGGTCCCAGCGGTCCAGTCGACCGAACGTCCTCGAGTGGTGGTATGCCCCGGGGCGCGGTCCGGTCACAGTGATCCGAACGGAGCCTCGCTGGTCGTCATCTCCTGCCCGCAGAATTGGCAGGCAGCCAGGCCTGCCGCCACCTTGGACCCGCATCCGACGCAGGTCGCCGGTGGCTGACGGCGACGACCATCCACGGCCCCGTCCGCTCCGTCGAGTTCCATCAACCGAGCGGCCAGGTCTTCGTCCGAGAAGCCCTGATCCCGCAACAGCGACCACATCGCCTCGACGAGGAGGACGAGTCGGTCGATGCGTTCGTCTACGTCGGCCATGCGGAGATTCGAGGTCATGGCGTCGGCCGTGCCGGCCGAGCGAGCGAAGGATGCTGCCTGCGCCGCCGACTTCTGACCCATCACGTATCCCCACATGAAGTCGAGCACCGGATCACAGTACTTCGGTGAGTGCCCGTGGCGAGGTCATGTGAACGACGTTGTGACGAACCGGTGGGCGGGCGTTATCATGTATGTGCCGCCGCGTGGATCTCGATGTAAATCTATGTGGCGGCGCGTTCGGGGGTGGTGTAATCGGCAACACGACAGGTTCTGGCCCTGTTATTGAGGGTTCGAGTCCTTCCCCCCGAGCTTGCCGGTGCCCGCCAGGGTGTCGGCCGCGGCCCCGTCGTCTAGCGGCCTAGGACGCTGGCCTCTCAAGCCAGTAACGCGGGTTCGAATCCCGTCGGGGCTGCCACACCCTTGTTTGGCACCGTCATGGTTTTCGGTGCACAAAATCCCGGTCCCGTGGTAGTTTGAACCGCACGCGTTCATCAAGAGCGGTGGAGGGACGGGCCCTGTGAAGCCGCGGCAACCAGCGAGCGATCGCCAGGTGCTAATGCCCGATCGATGAGCTGCCGTCGAGTCCTCGTGACTCCCGGCGCTCGAGAGCGCGGTGAGTAACACAGGAGGACCGACGTGGAAGCCAGCGAAATCGCGCATCCGTATCTCGAGGCCGTCCGCAGCCGCGTAGTGATCTACGACGGTGCCACCGGCACCAGTCTCCAGCGGCGCAACCTCACTGCCGACGACTTCGGTGGTCCGGAGTACGAAGGTTGCAACGAGCTGCTCAACATCACCCGGCCGGACGTGGTGGCCGATCTGCACGCCTCGTTCCTGGAGGTCGGCTGCGATGTGGTGGAGACCAACACCTTCGGCGCCTTCGAGGTCCCGCTCGCCGAGTACGGCATCGCCCACCGGGCCAAGGAGATCTCCGAGGCCGGAGCTCGCATCGCCCGTCAGGTGGCGTCGGACTACTCGACGCCCGACCGTCCGCGGTGGGTGGCGGGGTCGATCGGTCCCGGCACCAAGTTCCCGACGCTGGGCCAGATCAGGTTCAAGGACCTACATGCCGCCTACCTGCCGAGCGCGGTGGGTCTGCTGGAAGGCGGTGTCGACCTCTTCATCATCGAGACCCAGTTCGATCTGCTAGGGCTGAAGGCGGCGGTGGCCGCCTGCCGGGATGCCATGGATCAGGTGGGCCGGGCGGTGCCGATCCAGGCCCAGGTGACGCTCGAATTGACGGGCCGCATGCTGCCCGGCACGGAGATCGGGGCGGCCCTGGCTGCCATCGACCCGCTCCGAATCGACGTGATCGGCCTCAACTGTGCCACCGGCCCCGAGGAGATGCACGAGCACCTCCGTTACCTGTCGTCTCATTCTCGGGTGCCGATCTCTGCTCTCCCCAACGCCGGCCTGCCCCAGGTCGTGGACGGTGAGATGGTCTACGACCTCGGCCCCGAGGCTCTGGCCGATCACCACCAGACCTTCATCAGCGAATACGGCGTGAACGTGGTGGGCGGATGTTGTGGGACGACTCCCGATCACCTGGCGGCGGTGGTGGAGCGATGTAGCGGCCTCGAACCGGCGAAGCGTGAGGCATCGTGGGAGCCGGGAGCCGCCTCGATCTACAGCTTCACGCCATTCCGGCAGGACACGTCGTTCCTGATCGTCGGGGAGAGGACCAACGCCAACGGCTCCCGCAAGTTCCGTGACGCCATGCTCGCCGAAGACTGGGACACCTGCGTCGAGATCGGTCGCGAGCAGGTACGCGAATCCGCCCACTTGATCGATCTCTGTGTGGACTACGTGGGTAGGGACGGGGTGGCGGACATGGATCGACTCGCCTCCCGTTTCGCTTCCCAGGTCGCCGCCCCGATCGTCCTCGACTCGACCGAACCGGAGGTGATGGAGGCCGGCCTGGAGTGGATCGGCGGACGGGCGGTTCTGAACTCCGCCAACCTGGAAGACGGCGACGGACCCGGCTCCCGGCTCGACCGGGTGCTGCGGCTGGCTCGTCGGTACGGGGCGGCCGTGATCTGCCTGTGCATCGACGAGAAGGGCCAGGCCCGCGACGCCGACTGGAAAGTCGAGGTCGCCAAGCGTCTCGTCGACATCGCCGTCGACCGCTACGGGTTGGAACCGGGTGACCTGCTGATCGATCCGCTCACCTTTCCACTCAGCACCGGGGACGCTGATCTGCGCCAGGACGGGATGGCCACGCTCGAGGCGATTCGGCGTATCAAAGAGGAGATCCCGGGCGTGTACACCGTCCTCGGGGTCTCGAACATCTCGTTCGGACTCAAGCCGGCAGCCCGCCACGTCCTGAACTCCGTATTCCTACACGAAGCGGTCGAGGCTGGACTCGACGCCGCCATCGTCCACGCGGGCAAGATCATGCCGCTCAGCCGGATTCCGGACGATCAGCGGGAGGCGTGCCTCGACCTGATCTACGACCGACGTCGTGAGGGTTACGAGCCTCTCAACCGGGTGCTCGAGCTCTTCGCCGACGTCGAAGAAACGGCGAAGGTGGTCGAGGACCGGAGCGGATGGCCGATCGAGAAGCGGTTGAGCCGCCGCATCGTCGATGGTGACCGGACCGGGCTGGAAGCCGACCTCGACGAGGCGCTCGGCCAGATGGCCGCCCTCGACATCGTCAACGGTCCTCTGCTCGAGGGCATGAAGGAGGTCGGCGACCTCTTCGCGTCTGGCGAGATGCAGCTGCCCTTCGTGCTCCAGTCGGCCGAGACGATGAAGGCCGCCGTCTCGTATCTGGAGCCCCACATGGACAAGGCCGAGTCGACCGGCCGGGGCCGGATCGTGCTGGCCACGGTGAAAGGCGACGTCCACGACATCGGCAAGAACCTGGTCGACATCATCCTCACCAACAACGGCTACGAGGTCCGCAACCTCGGGATCAAGGTGGGGATCTCCGAGATCCTGGAGGCGGCCCGGGAGTTCCAGGCCGACGCCGTCGG
>DATGPZ010000135.1:0-2479 GCA_035304485.1 Acidimicrobiia bacterium
CCCCCGATCAGATACGATCTCAGGCGCTTATCGGTCGACAACAAGTAGGTCGACGTGAGCATGTAGGAACCTCTCCGGCCCCTGTCCGCCCGAGAGGTTGTTCACTCTATCAGTTTTCGCGACCTAATCCAGAAGCGTTTCCGGAAGCTCTTCGAGAACGGCCACGGGCACCCATCCCTCGTCGCCCGCTCCGTTGCGACACCAGTGCCAGCCGCTCTCGTCGTCGCGTTCTCGGAGGTCGAGGATCTCACCCGATCGAACTGCGAGTTCTTTCGTGTGGTAGGCGACCTCTACCACGGTGAGGTCCTTCGTCGTGTCCAGATGGCGAGATGGGACCCAACCCCGACCGCTGTCGGATTCGACGAACACGAAAGCGGGCCACTCGGAGCTCCGCTCGCCCACTCTCACCACGTCGCCTGGCTCCACCCGAAGTGGTGGCCGGGAGGGGACCTCGTGGTCGGCGATGGCGCGCACTTGCGGCATCACCGCACTCTACGCCCGATCAGTTGAGGGCGACGATCGAGGCGTTCAACAGGGCGGCAAAGACAATCCAGGCCAGATAGGGGAGAAAGAGGTAGGTCGCCCACCGGTTGTATCGCCAGAAGACGACTGCGGCCCAAGTGACTGCAAGCGCCAGGAGGACTATCTCGGCCAATGCCCACACCGGTTCCTGCAGGCCGAAGAAGAGCACGCTCCAGAAGAGATTCAGTACCAACTGAATCACCCAAGGAATCGTTGTCGTGGCCCCGCCGCCCGACCGCCAGGCCAGCCACCCGGCGACGGCAACGCCGATGTAGAGGATCGTCCAGACGATGGAGAAGGTGGCATCAGGCGGGTAGAAGGCCGGTTTCTCCAGGTCACGGAACCATTCCGAGTCAGAGACTCCCGAGGTGGCCAGTGACGCCAGCCATGCCGCTCCGGCGGTCGCCAATCCGAAGACGGCGGCCGAGGCGATGTTGCGCGCCGGCGTACGAGCGATCGTGGACTGCATGCAACTTGACCCGCCCTGGGTTTGATGGAGACTTGGTTTCTTGGTTTCCAAGCTCTCATCTGGTGGTGGCTAGTTGATCGTAGTGGGCCTCCTCATACTCGTTGGGTGGGATGTCACCGAGGTAGCCGTGGAGGCGTTCGGTGTTGTACCAGTGGACCCATGACAGGGTGGCCAGCTCGACCTCTTCGACGCTGCGCCAGGGCCCCTGGTCGGGCCCGTAGATCAGTTCGGTCTTGTAGAGCCCGTTGACGGCTTCAGCCAGGGCGTTGTCGTAGCTGTCGCCGACCGAGCCGATCGAGGGTTGCGCTCCGAGCTCTACGAGTCGTTCGCCCCATCTCACGGAGGTGAATTGGCTGCCGGCGTCGGAGTGGGCCACTAGCCCTTCGAGGCGGGTGCCCCGGGACCACCGTGCCATCTCTAGGGCGTCGAGGACCATCTGGGCGCGCATGTGGGAGGCGACCCTCCATCCGACGATGCGGCGGCTGAAGGCGTCGGTGATGAAACACACATACGCCACCCCCGCCCACGTCGCCACATACGTCAGGTCCACCGTCCACAGCCGGTTCGGGGCATCGGCGCTGAACTGGCGGTCGACCAGGTCGGGGTGGCGGTCCCCAGTCGGGTCGGGGCGGGTGGTCCGGACCTTGCGGCGCCGTGACACACCCTCAATGCCCGCTACTTTCATCAGCCGGGCCACCTGGTCCCGGCCAATGACATGACCGGCCCGGCGGGCTGCCTTCCACAACTTGTGGGCCCCATACAGTTTCCGGTTCGCCGTCCACAACGCCACCAGGATCGGGATCATCACCTGATCCCGCAGCTGACGGGCCGACGGGAGGCGGGACTTGGCGGCGTAGTAAGTGGACGGAGCGAACTGGAGGGTCTCACAGATCGGCTCGACTCCGAACTCGTCACGATGATCGTCGATGAACGACACCATCACCTCAGTGGGCGGTCGAGCTCCGCCTGGGCGAAATACGCCGACGCCTTGCGAAGAATCTCGTTCGCTCGGCGCAGCTCCCGAACCTCCCGCTGCAGTTCCTTGATCTTCTCCGACTCGGCCGTCGTCACCCCCGCCGACTCGCCCCGGTCGATCTCATCTTGTTTCACCCAGGTGCGCAACGACTCGGTCCCGCACCCCAACTGGGACGCCACCCGGCCGATCGTCCCCTGCTTCTCACCCGTCTCCTCACGGAGCTGACGGACCATCCGCACCGCCCGCTCCTTGAACTCCGGCGAATACCGCCGAGTGGTCGGTGCCTGCTGCTTCTCTGAACTCATGACTGCATCCTCGTTTCCAAACGTAGGAGCCTCCAAGAAATCCAGGGCGATTCATGGGTGGCATGGCCGAGATGCTGGGCGATGGCCGACCGATACGACCCGGACCCATCCGACACCACCACGTTCACACCCTTCAGCCACCGGTGGCCCTGCGCCACCAGGAACCCGGACAGTGCGGCAGCGTTGCGGTGAGCCACAATTCCCAGC
>DATGPZ010000136.1:0-4969 GCA_035304485.1 Acidimicrobiia bacterium
GGCGACATCGGGGGCCTCACGGGCGAAGTCGATCCAACGAAGCACCGTGCCTGAGCCTAGAGAGCTTCGATGTCAGGGACCGCCGGGGGCGATGGCACGAATCGTCTGGATGTTCTCCTCGATCTCCAGTCGCCACCGCACCCCGTCGATGGACCACTCCGCTCTGTGGCCGAGGTCACGGAAGTCTTCCAGGACCCCTCCGCTCAGACCATCGTTCTGATACTTCTCCAGGCATGCCGGTGAATGGGGATGCACGACGTGGCAGAGATGGATCACAAGTCGGTGGGAGTTCTCGTCAGACAGCCACGATCGCACCAGGAGGGCGTAGATGTCCTCGGTGCGGTCGTCGTACGCCCCGGCGACGACGCTCGAATCGTTGAACCGGTAGGTAAAGGCGTCGAATCGCCCAGTCTCCGGTGTCCGCGGTATCCCCTTTGTGATCGCCGGAGGAGAGGTGACCTCGTTCCACCTCTCGGTCAGATCCGGCAGCCTGATCCCTAGGGAGTCCCCTGCTGCTGCGGGAGTCGTCGGCACGGTGCCGACCGGGGCGGGGGCCTCGGCGAAGTTCGAGTTCGACCGGGGCCAGAGGTTGATGGTAAGGATGACCAGAACCGCCGCGACCAGAGCGATGACTACCCAGATCCCGCCATGGCGGATGAGTTCGATCAGGTCGGCGTGCCCGGCGGCCGCGGTCACCTTGCCTCCCAGGCCTGGCGCCTCTCCGACGTCCAAAGACTCGGGAGCTTCGACCTCATGCTCGAAATCGGTGCCGGTCGTGGGCTCCATGATGTCTTTATCGGACTTCGGAAAGCGAAATATGAGCAATGGAGAAGGGGCCCGCTGCCGGGCCCCTTCTTCCGAACCTCATGGGATCCGAGGATCAGTTGTCCATGTGGAACGCCCGGTAGAGGAACGCAGCCATCTGGCCACGGGTGATCGTGTTGTTCGGGCAGTAACGATCGTTGGTCGGCGGGTTGCACCCGCGGGTGATGTCGGCGTCCGCGATCGCATTGATGGCGCTCTCGTGGATGTTGCCGTCATCGTCGACGAACCAGTCGGTGCTGGAAGCACCCAGTTCGAAGGCCCGCTGCATGAACGTCGCCATCTCCGCCCGACTCAATTCGGTGTCGGGGCAGAAGTTGGTGTTGTCCGGCGGGTTGCACCCACGGGTGATCCCAGCCTGTGCCAGGGCGTTGATCTCCGCTTCGAACAGATGACCGTTGTCATCGACGAAGTGGTCCGTCGCCGAACCCGGGAGATCGAGGGCTCTCACGAGGAACGCCGCCATCTGACCACGAGTGACCTCCCCGTCGGGGCAGAACATCGTGTTGTCAGGCGGGTTGCATCCTCGAGTGATGCCTTCGTCGGCGAGCCAGATGATCTCCATGTGGAAGAGATGGCTCTCCGGGACGTCGATGAACTCTCCGGGCTCCGGCTCAGGCTCAGGCTCGGGCTCGGGCTCTTCGGCGGGCTCCACGGTCGTCAGCTGATACTGACTTCCGACCGCGTTGTTGGGGAACAGCCACAGCATCTCCCCATCGCCTTCGAGCTCGACCTCACCTGAGGCATTGCCGGGGATCTCGAAGTAGAGACCACCCTCGGCAGTTATCTCGGTGCCCAGGTCGACGGTCAGGTTCTCCATCACGCCCGTGGGCAGCTCGGGACGAAGATCCCAGATGGAGACCTCCATGACGTCGAACTGATCCTCCGGATTGAACCCCAAGGTGGGGTGCTCCATGATGATCGGAATCGACAGGACCTCATCGTTGAAGTCCGCGCCTGCCACGAACTGGAGCGACAGAGAGTTGGTGTTCAGGTTGAGCAATCCGGTCAGATAGACACCGAGGAAGTCACCAGTCGTGACGAGGCCCTGGTCGATGGCGATGACTACGTAGTCGGCATCACCGTCCTGGTCGACGTCGATGACGATGTCCACCTCATAGATGTTCGGGGTCTCGATCATGTCTGTCGCCAGACCGAACTCGATGCCGGTGAAACCGCCACCGAGGTCGAAAGTCTGGAAACCGACAGCATTCACCGAACCGGTGCTGGCGTCACCCTCGGCGAGGAGGGTGTAACCCGAGGCCGGGCCGCCGGAAGCAGCGCCGCTCTCGAGAAGGACCAGCCCTTCGCCTCCGGTCGCCGACATGTCGGACGCCGGGTCGATCACCGCCATCACACCCACGACGATCCTGTCGTCAGGGTTGTTCTGGTTGGTGAGCACGACCCACCCGTCGGACTCGCTCTGGCTGAGTCCGGCGTCGTCCATCTCCATGGCGCTGGGGTTCCAGCTCAGGGTGACTTCGACGTCTCCCGACTTGCCTCCGGTCGTCAGTGAACCGGGGACGCTCCAGGTGACACCGGGCAGCGTCTGGTTCGGGACGAACTCGACGTTGTAGGTGGTGTCGGAGCCGATCCGGGTGACAGTGAAGCTCTCAGAGGTGCTCCCTGCCACGGACGGGTTGATCCGCCCGAAGGAGACTCCACCGGGGCTTGCGTAACCCTCGAGATCGAGGACCGCGACGTCTGCCTGAGCCACGCCGGTTCCCTGCCGTGCCAACGGTATGACACCGTCCTCGGCGGGCCGAGCCGAGTTCATGATCAAGGCCTTGACGCCGGCAGGGTTGAGGTGCGGGTGCCGTTCCAGCACCTGTGCCGCCAACCCGGCGACATGTGGTGCGGCCATGGAGGTTCCGTTGTTGGAGATGCCTCCGGTGCCGCTTCCCACGTCGGCCGAGATGATCCCGAACCCGGGGGCCGAGACGTCTGGCTTGAAGCCGTTGCCGTGACCGGGGCCCCGCGACGTGAAGCTGGCCATGGTGTCGGCCAAGTCAGGCTGCGGGATGGTCACGTCATCGGAGAGGGTGACGTTGACCGTCTCCGTCTCCATGGCGGCCATGATCGCCTGGCCGTCGTTCTGACGAATCATCATCGCCGGGAGCGTCGGCTGGTCGGGCTCGCCGTCCTGGCCCATCACGATCGGTGAGCCGGGCTGATTGTTGACCACGACCACTCCGATTGCACCTGCTTCCTGCGCTCCCCGAACCTTTATGGAGAACGAACAGGTGCCGCGCACGAGGACTGCGATGTTGCCCTCGAGCTCTTCGGGGTTGTTGATCTGGCCTTCGGTGTCGCTCACGCACCCGATTGCAGGATCGGCCATGGCGAGATCGCCCGTGACGTCCTCCTCCAGCGAACCGAAGGAGCCGATGGCGGCCTCGTATTCGTCGGCGATGGACTCAGGGGAGTTCACCAGAAGCGCGTTGAGGAAGTAGCCCTCGTCGATCGACGCTGCCACCGAGATGGCGGCGTCGGCGACTCCCGGCGACCCGGTGATGTAGGGGATGTTCCCCTCGTTGCCTGCCGAGGCCACGACCACGATGCCGAGGTCGACGGCGTTCTGGGCGGCGATAGCCGAGGGGTCGCCCGGCATTCCGAACGGCGAGCCGAGGCTCATGTTGATGACGTCGACGTGATCGCTCGTGTCGAGGTCGTTGTTGGGGTCGAGCGCACGCTCGATGGCATCGGAGGTGAGCTCGGTGCATCCGGTGATGTCACCGAACACCTTGTAGGCGTAGAGCTTGGCGCCTGGCGCCATGCCCTCTCCGTGCCCTTCGGTAGCAAAGCCCGCGGCGGTGCCGGCGACATGCGTGCCATGCCCGTGGACGTCGAGCGGGTCGCCGTCGGGGCTCGGGACATCGATGGCCGGGTCGGCACAGGGGTTGTAGTTGGGGCCGGCGAAGTCGAACCCGCCGATCACCTTGTCGGTGGGGAAGGATCCCTGCTCGATGACCCCCGTCTCGTTGTTCTCGTAGTCCTCGGGATCGCCGGAGCCACCGAAGGCGGCGTGGGTGTAGTCGATCCCGGTGTCGATGACTGCGATCGTCACGCCCTCACCGTCGTATCCGTTGTCCTTGGCTACGTCACCGCCGATCCAGGGGACGCTGTCCGAATTGTCGAGGTAGTAGCGCGCTACCCCGCCCACGTTCAACACGCCGTCGATGGCGCGGATGGCGGGAACATCACCGGCCCGGACCTTGGCCCGGATCCCGTTGGCGGCAACCTGCATCGAGGAGAGCTCGTCGACGATGTAGTCGCTGAGCACGTTCCTCATGCGGTTCTGCTGCGCGATGACGTCGCGCCCGTGAGCCTTCTGCTGGGCGCCGCTGGCGCCTTGAGCTGCCAGCTCGGCCACTGCGGGCTCGTCGAATTGGATGAAGACATGGACGATGTCGTCCGCGCTTCGTAGGTCTAGGCCGCTCGCTTCGATCCCGCTGATCCTCTCGCGGTCGAGGGCCCTGAAGCCTTCGGGTGTCTCCGCAGAGAGAGGACTGGCGAACGCGAAAAGGGCAGCCAGCATCGAGAGTATGGCGAGAATCGCCGTTCGTCTCATACGTATCCCCTCTTTGGTCGTGTGGGTGTCTCCCACGGGCCCCGCAGGGCCCGATCCGGGACACCAATGCCCTCCTTAGGCACAAGGCAACCTACACATTGGCCACGGAGCGTGTCGGGTCGGCACAGGTTTGCTGGGGATAAGTCCTCCGAAACTTTCACCCAGCGCCCTCCGGCCCGCCGTTTCGCCTCTCTTTTGGGGCGGAGGAAACGTTGGAATGAGTAGCCCCCTTGGTGGGGTTGAATGGCCTCCGTGAAGAAGATCGGCTTTCTCTCCTTCGGACACTGGTCGCCCTCCCCCGGGTCTCAGACCCGCACCGCGTCGGACGCCCTCCTCCAGTCGATCGAGCTCGCCGAGGCGGCCGAGGAGCTCGGCGCCGACGGCGCCTACTTCCGGGTGCATCACTTCGCCAGGCAGCTGGCTTCGCCCTTCCCCCTCCTCGCCGCCATCGGCGCCCGCACCAGCCGGATCGAGATCGGCACAGCCGTCATCGACATGCGCTACGAGAACCCGTTCTACATGGCCGAGGACGCCGGGGCGGCCGACATCATCGCCGGCGGCCGGCTCCAGTTGGGG
>DATGPZ010000137.1:0-8775 GCA_035304485.1 Acidimicrobiia bacterium
CTCCGACTGAGACTGTCAGGACAGGTCGGCAGCCACCTTCTCCATGATGCGAATCGCCATCTCGGCCTGCGTGCGGTCGACCTGTAGGTGTGTCACCAACCGGATGCCGTGCGGCGGTCGGGCCATGACAGCCAGCCCTTCGGCGGCGAACGCTGCGACCACGTCCACGCTGCCTCCCAGCTCGGACACGTCGACGTTGACGATGTTGGTCTCCACAGAGTCGAGGTCGACGGAGTAACCGGGGATCTCGGCGATCTGCTCCGCGAGCCATCGCGCCAGCTCGTGATCCTGGTCGAGGCGGTCGACGAGGTCGTCCAATGCCACCAAGCCGCAGGCGGCGAAGACACCCGCCTGGCGCATGCCTCCTCCGATGCGGCGCCGCGTGTGCCGGGCCTCCTCGATGAAATCCGCTGATCCCGCGAGCAGCGCTCCCATGGGGCAAGCGAGGCCCTTCGTCAGGTCGACATAGACGCTGTCGACGTCCTCCGCCAGGGCCGCAGGAGGGACGCCGATGGCGCGGGCGGCGTTGAAGATCCGTGCTCCGTCCAAATGCACGATCAGGGATGCCTCATGGGCCGCTCGGGTGACCTGCCGGTGATGATCCACGGACATGACCGTTCCTCCGGCCCGGTTGTTGGTGTTCTCCAGCCAGAGAAGCCGAGGGCGGGGACGGTGAACGTCTCGCGGCAGGACGGCGGCTTGCAGGGCGGACGGCTTCGGGTGGCCACGCTCTCCGTCGATGAAGCGCGGTACGACCCCGGCTACTCCCCCATATCCGCCCGCTTCGCTGTTCACCACGTGGGCGGAAACGTCGACGAACATCTCGTCGCCCGGCCGGCACCAGGTCATCAGGGCCACCAGGTTGGCCATGGTTCCGCTCAGGACGAGCAGCGCCGCCTCCTTGCCCATCAGTTCGGCGACACGCTCCTCGAGCTGGATGACGGTCGGATCCTCGAAGTAGGTGTCGTCGCCGATGGGCGCCGAGACCATCGCCTCGTACATACGCGGCGTGGGAAGCGTCTCGGTGTCGCTGCGAAGTTTGATCACGCCACCCACGCTCGGGTCACCCTCGGAGGTCACCGATCGTCACGTCCACGGGAAGGTGTCCGCCACCGTTTGGTCAGGTCGGTCTCGAGCCCGACCTGGTCCAGGAGCCGGGCAACGAAATGGTCGATCAGGTCCTGGAGCGATTCTGGACGGTTGTAGAAGGCGGGCATGGGCGGCATGATCGACACTCCCATCCTTGAGAGCTTGAGCATGTTCTCGAGGTGGATCTCGTTCAGGGGCGTCTCGCGCGTCGCCAGCACGAGCGGCTTGCGTTCTTTCAGCACCACGTCGGCGGAACGATGGATGAGGTTGTCACCCGTGCCGGTGGCGATGCAGGCCAGAGTTCGCATCGAACAAGGAACGACGAACATGGCGTCGACCCGATGCGACCCACTCGACACGGCTGCTGCCTGGTCGTCGATCGGATGGGTGACGGTGGCCAGCGCCTTGACTTCCTCGATGTCGTAGGAAGTCTCGATCCGCACGTTCCGGGCGCCCCATTCGCTGATGATCAACTCCGTCTCCACCTCGAGGTCTCGGAGGACCTCGAGGAGGCGAATTCCGTAGATGGCGCCGGTGGCACCGCTGATACCGACGATCACCCGCATGGGGCGAGCCTCTCAGGTGCGGAGCATGTCATGCTGCGTCCGCCAGTCTGACAGAGTCTCGTCCAGACTCCTCCGACCTTCGTAGGTGATCGGTGCCTTCACCGGGTAACCGGCATGCTGGTCTTCACGGACCTCTTCGACGGTGAGGCGGAAGCAGGCCAGAGGAGCGTCGCCCGGCAGTCTCTCGGCAGTCCCCAGCAGGTACTGGACGGAACCGGGTTGGACCACCGACAGGAGGTAGGGCCGCCCGTCGGCGAGGTTGGCGCTGGTGGTACTCCCCGGCCACAGGGCGAGACGAAGTTCGCCGTCCACCGCCAGGATCTCCCCGTGGCTGAGCATCGCCACCCGGGGGCGGCCGGTTCCATCGACGGTGACCAGTTCGTAGGCGAGGCCGAACTTCTCCTCCAGGTTCGCCCCATCGAACAAGGCGGCGATGTCATCAGGCAAGCCGGCCATTTCATCCTCCATCGGTCAGAGCACCGAAGTCGAGCCACGCCCCGCGGCCGGCTTCGACCAGCCGGCGGAATACCCACGACGCCACTGCGGCGTCCCAGATGCCGACTCCCTGGGAGAGGAACAGGGTTATCTCATCGGCGTTCTTCCTCCCGGTCTCGCCCACCACCGCCGAGTCGAGGTCGTAGACCTCTTCTTCGTCGAGCTTTCCGGCGGAGATCATCTGCGGGATGGGCCTGAAGTCGGGTACGTCCCTCAGGATCTGCTCGCGCCACGAGCACCAGACGCCGTCGGCGCGTTCGACCGTGCGTTCGTCGACCTCCCCGCGGGCGATGATGTTCACGTGGGTTCCGGGCGCGAGCCAGTTTCCGTCGATCACCGGGGAGTTGGCGTTGGTCACGGTCGTGACCACATCCGCCCCCGACACTGCCTCCTCGGCCGAGTCGACCGCCACCACCTCGGAGTCCAGTTCCTCGTCGAGCAGCGCCGCCAGCCGAGCGCGGTTGGCCGGCGTCCTGCTGAAGATCCGAACCTCCTCGATCGGCAGTACCGAACTCACCGCCCGGATCTGCCACGGTGCGTGCCGCCCGGAGCCGATGACACCGTGAACGCGGCTCTCCGGTCGGCCGAGGACCCGCGAGGCGACGCCGGTGGGCGCGGCCGTCCTGGCGTTCATGATCAGGTGGTCGGCGATGATCCCTGCCAGCTCCATCTTCCGGCCGTAGCGGTAGTAGACGAGGAGCTCTTGTTTCATCGTGTAGTCGAGCACCCGTGGGCCGGTCTCCGTGACGGGTCGGTCGTGACTTATCGGGTAGATGCGGAGCGCGGCGCTGTCGAGCTCGGGGAGGAACCCGCTCAGTATTCGGAGGGCACTGTCGGTGTAGTACCCGTCTTCGGGCGGATACTGGATGGTCTGGCGCGGATGCAGGGTCGCCCGACCGGCCGCCTTCTCGCGGTAGGCGGCCTCGATGACGTCGACCACCTCGCCCATGTCGGCCGGGCCCAGCACCGCCGCTACGTCGGCCTCCGTCGCGACGAGTGTCAACGGCCGCCCATCCTCGGTGGTGGGAGTCTCAGGCGACATAGTCTGCGAGGTCGATCTCGTCGTAGCCGGGGATCTGGACCTTCTCGAAGCGTCCCGCCGCACCGAGCGGCTTGGTGGCGTCGAGACCCATCTTGGCGGTGATGGCAGTGCCTTCGGTGGACGGGTCGAGCTCGTTGCCCTTGGCGCCGGTGATCAACACCAGGTCACGATCGGCCCGGAAGCGGGTGGCGACGGCCCATTCGACGTCCTTGGAGTCGAAGGGGTCTACGTCGTCGTCGACCACGATGACCTGCTTGATGTCCCGCACGGCATGGAAGGCGGCGATGATCGCGTCCTTGCCGTCTCCCTCGTGACGCTTGCGGATACGAACCACGGCGTTGAACTTGCCACAGCCACCCGCCGTGATGTGGACTGCTTCCGTGAAGGGAAGGACGCCCCGCAGTGTCTTGAGCACCACCGGCTCGTAGGGCATGCCCAGCAGGTTGTGGTGCTCGGACGTGAAGGCGACCAGGCTCTGGACGAGCGGCCGCTCCCGACGGGAGATGGCCTTGACGGAGAAGATGGGGCTTTCGGTCAGCGCACCGTAGTTGCCGGTGAACTCGGCGAAGGGCCCTTCCTCCTTGCGCAGATGGGGAAGGATCTCCGCTTCGATGACGATCTCGGCGTGGGCCGGCACGTGCACCGGGACGGCATCACAACGCACGATCTGTTCAGGCTCGCCCTTGAGGGCGCCCGAGATCGAGAGCTCGTCGAAGCCGAGCGGGATGGCCGAGCCCCAGGTGGCGGCGGCCAGCCGCTGGGCCGAGTCCATGCCGAGAACGATCGCCACCGGCACCGGCCGGTCCTCCGCCTCGGCGTCTTCGAGCATCTGGCGAAGGTGACGGGGAACGATCAGCCCTCGTAACTCGTCTGGGCCGGTCACCTGCAGACGGTGGTAAGAGAGGTTGCGGATCCCCCGCTCCGGGTCCTCGGCGACGACGATCCCGGTGGTGAGGTAGGGACCGCCGTCCCGCTCGTAGTGGGTGAGGATCGGGAGCTCGCTCATGAGGTCCAGGGGCCCTTCGATACGGACCTCCTTGACTGGGCCGTCGTCGACCACCTCAGGGGCTATCGGGTTCTCGATCGCCTCGGCGTACTTCTCGGCCAGGTTCAGAGGAGACACTCCGAGAGAGGCAGCGATCCGGTTGCGATCGCCATCGGTTCCGATCACGACCGGCATGTCGTGGCCTTCCACGCTCTCGAACATGACCGCCGGTCCCGGATCCAGCTTCTTCGCCACCGCCGCCACCTCGAAACGAGGCGACACGTTTTTCTTGATCCGGATCAGATCCCCCCGCGACTCCAGGAACTCGACCTGCTCGCGGAAACACTTCGGCAGCATCATCCCTCCTTCCGATCGGAAGCCATCGCACTGGCGGTAGCCACCGCGTCGATGATCTTGTGGTATCCGGTGCATCGACAGATGTTCCCGTCGAGACGCTCGACGATCTCTTCCCTGTCGACCACGCCGTCATCCACGAGCTCCAGAGACGTCAGGATGAACCCCGGCGTACAGAAACCGCACTGGAGGGCCCCCGCCTCGGCGAAGGCTCGCTGCAGCGGATGCAACTCGCCGGGAGCGGGTTCCACGCCCTCGATGGTCGTGACCGAGCGTCCGTCCATCTCGATCGCCAGCGTGGTGCAGGCACTCACCGGCTTGCCGTCGAGCAGCACGGTGCACGCTCCGCACACCTGCACATCGCATGAACGCTTGGCTCCCGTCAGGCCGAAGTCGTCTCGAATGACGTCGAGCAGCAGTCGATTGGGGTAGACATCATGGCTCACCGGGGCACCGTTGAGCTCGAATTCGATCGATATCTGGTTCACTCACTCACCTCGTTGGTGCTCGATGCCGCTCGCATGGCCTGCCATACCTTCTCGGGAGTGAGGGGAAGCTCCCTCACCCGCGCTCCGATGGCGTCCGCCACCGCGTTGGCGATCGCCCCGCCCACGGGGACGATCCCGCCTTCGCCGGCGCCCTTCAGGCCGAACGGGCCGGGGCCGTCGCCGTCCTCAGTGAAATGGGCATGCATCTCGGGGGGCACGTCGCGGGTGCGAGGGACCCGGTATTCGATCATCGAGTTGTTGAGCGGGTGGCCCTCGCTCCATTCCAACTCCTCGAACAAGCTGTGCCCGAGGCCCTGAGTGATGGCGCCTTCTTCCTGACCCTCCATCAGCAGCGGGTTCACGACCTTGCCGACGTTGGCCACGGAGTAGTACCGACGGGTTGCCACCTGGCCGGTGTCGGGATCCACGGAGACTTGGGCGACGGCCGCCGCCACCTCCCAGAACGGAGGTGTGGTGGGGAATTCGTGGGCCGTGACCTCACCGACCCCGATGAAATTGCCACCGTTTTGGCCGAAGTGACGCCCGATGAGCTCGCCGACCCCAGCGCCATCGCCTGTCCGCGCACATTCGACGACTCCGTCGGAGATGGCGACCTCGTCCGGGTCGACGCCCCACTCGGAGGCGGCCAGAGCCACCAGCCGCTGGCGGATCGAACCGCACGCCCGGTGGACCGCCAGACCACTCATCGTCGTAGACCGGCTCGCTCCGGTGGAGGCGTCGTAGGGGCCGTAACGGGTGTCGGTGGTCGTGACCGACACCGATTCGAAGGGGACACCGAGCGTGTCGGCCGCTATCTGGGAGATCACCGTGCGGACACCCTGGCCGATCTCGGTCGAGCCGATGGTCACGGTCAGAGAGCCATCCGCCGCCAGTTTGGCGAAAGCGGTGGACACGGGTGAGGCACCTGGATCGGTGATCCCCATCGAGACTCCAACTCCGACCAGCTTCGAGTCGGTCGGCTCCGGACGTTCGCCGATCATGGTCTCGAGTGTCTCCAGGTCACGGGCGAGGTCACCGTCCATGGGCGTGCGACCCGGCCGGAACTCCTCCCCACGCTCCGCCACCATCCGGCACCGGAATTCGAACGGGGACTGACCGAGGTCCTGGGCGATCTCGTCGAGCATCGACTCGAGGGCGAAGGCGGCCTGGGGCCCGCCCACGGCCCTCATGCTGCCGGCGGGCGAGGTGTTGGTGAACACCAGACGGGCCCTGACCCGGTAGTTGGGGAACGAGTAGGCACCCAGACCCCGGAAGGCGCCTTTGATGATCACGTAGGGGCCGAGGAGGGTGTAGGCCCCGGTGTCGTAGGCGATGTCCATGTCGTAGGCCACGATGTTTCCCGATTCGTCGACACCCGCCCTGACGGTGGCGAGGGCGTTGTGCCGGCGGCTGATCGTCATAGCCTCGCTGACGTCCAGTTCCAGCCGGACCGGTCGACCCACGGCCTTGGCCAACGCCACGGTGAGCGGTTCGACGTGAGTGAACGACTTGCTTCCGAAACCGCCTCCGACATACGGGACGATCACCTGCACCCGCGACAAAGGCAGGTCGAAGAGGCGCGCCAGGTCGCGTGCCACCTGGGAGGGATGCTGGGCCGACGACCACACCGTGAGCGCGTTCGCCTCGACAGAGGCGACGACGCAGTAGGGCTCCATCGCGTACTGGTAGATGGCCGGGAAGCGATAGGTGGACTCGTACACCCGGGCCGCCGACGCCAGGGCCGACTCGACGTCGCCGTCACCGTACTCGTAGGTCAGGCCCGTGTTCGACTCGCCGTAGGTCAAGGGGATCGGCGTCTTGTACACCGCGTCCTCCACCTCGAACGGCTCCGGATGGACCAGAGGGCTGTTGGGCTGGAGGGCGGTGTCGAGGTCGAAGGCCCCTTCTTCTTCTTCGATTTCGACAACGACCCGGGTCGCCGCCAGCCGCGCTGTAGCCCTGTCATCGGCCACCACCGCCGCCACCGGCTCACCCACGAAGGTCACCCTGCCCTCCGCCAGGATCGGGCGGTCCCGAACCACGACGCCATAGCGTATGTCACGACAGCTGATCGGAGGGCGACGGAGGTCATCGGCCGTGATCACCGCCCTGACACCCGGCATGGCGAGTGCGGCGCTGGGATCGATCGAGCGAATCTTGCCTTTGCCTGCGGGGCTCTTGACCATCGCCGCATGCAGCATGCGGGGGAGGCGAATGTCACCGGCGTAAGCGGCCCGCCCAGTGACCTTGTCGACGGCGTCGGCTCGGGTATGTCTCTCACCTACCGCCGATGTCTCGGCGCGGGTCGGTCGCTCCAGCTGACTCACCATCTATATCGCCCTCACTTCAGGTCGCCACCGCAACAGGTGGGATTCGATTCGTTTGAAGACCAGGACCTCCACTCCCCACATGATCAAGGTGAACAAGACCGCCCAGGCGATTCCCTCGGCCACGTCCAGCACCCGGAAGCTGCGCTGCATCTGGGAGCCCACACCCCTGCTCGTCCCGAGTGCCTCGATCACCACGACCAGCTTCCACGACAGAGCAAAGGCGGTGCGCACCGCGGCGAAGATCCCCGGCAACAACTGGGGAGCGATCACGTGCCGCCACTTGTCCCGCTTCGAGATCCGGAAGACCCGGGCGGCGTCGTCGAGGGCGTGGTCGAGGCCCCCGACACTGTCCATGATGATGTTGGACACGTAAGGAAGCACGGAGACCACCAGCGCCACCAGGGCACTCGATTCCCCGATGCCCAAGATCAGGATGGCAGTGATGATCGCCACTGGCCCGGGGATCGACAGCGCGCCGATCGTCCATGGCTTGAACAGTCCCCGCCAAATTGGTGATGCCCCCATCAGGGTTCCGAGCGGTATCCCGAGGATCGTCGCACCGACGAATCCGATCAGCACCCGGCGGAAGGTCGCGAGCAGATCGACATAGGAGGACGGCGTCGCAAGCAGGTTCCACCCCGACGCCACCACCTCGTGCGCCAGCGGGAAGCGTGGGACGAGCAGACCGACGCCGTACCAGATCACGACTCCGCCGGCCAGGGCCGCGAGCACGCCCAGAATCGACAGGGCGCGCTTCCGCGACTCCGCCGGAGCCTGAGTCGGGGCCTCGCTGACGACCGTCACCATTCGAGTACCGCTCCCCCGTCGTCGGTCTCGACCATCACCCGGCACCGTCCCGAGCAGGAGCCGCTTGACCCCATTCCTCGAGCAGGTCGGCGATGATCTCGGCTTCCAGTTGGGCGATCTCGAGGTCCTCGTAGTCGCGAATCCGGGGAATGTCCACGTCGATCGTGCGATACAGGCGCCCCGGATTGGTGGTCAGCCCGAAGATCCGATCGGCGAGGAACACTGCCTCACGAATGGAATGGGTGACGAAGATGATCGTCTTGCCGCTCTCAGACCAGACCTCGAGCAGCTCCTGGCGCATGGTGCGGGCCGTCACCTCGTCGAGGGTGCTGAACGGCTCGTCCATGAGGACGTAGAGGGGATCGACGGCCAGCGCCCGGGCGATCGACACCCGCTGGCGCTGGCCACCGGAGAGGTTCAGCGGCCAGCTGTCGTAGAACTGCTCGATATGGAGCATCCGGAGGTAGTGACGGATGATCTCCTCGTGGTCGGCATCAGGCACGCCGGCCGCCTTCAACACCAGACTGATGTTCTGGGCGACGGTCCTCCAGGGAAGGAGGCGGTGGTCCTGGAACACATAGCCGAGGCGCGGTTCCTCCCCTTTCTTGATCTCGTCGCG
>DATGPZ010000138.1:0-2047 GCA_035304485.1 Acidimicrobiia bacterium
GACCAAGGCCCGGGTACACCCACCAAAGATGCTGACGCTTGATCCACCCCCGTGGATCGAAACGGTGCACCGTCAGGGAGGCCGGTGCCTCGACCTCCGGCACCTTCCAGAAGTCGTCGAAGGGAGCGGTGGCAACGTGGAGGTCTACACCCTGACGGGCAGCCCCGTCCCAGGGCGCCATCTGGGTGGGCATGAAGCCCCCCTGGACGAGTAGAACTCTCACGGAGCTGGTGCACCCTCCCCGCCGACGGCGACCTTGCTGTCGACGAAGTCAGCCAGCGTCCCGACGGTTTCGAAGACCTCGCCTGTGATCTCGGCGTCATCGACTTCGAACCCGAACTCCGTCTCCAGGGCGCTGATCAGCTCCACCACTCCCATCGAGTCGAGTTCGGGGAGGGAACCGAAGAGCGCGGTCGATTCGTCGATGCTCGCCGCTCGGTCTTCGATGCCCAACAGGGTCGTCAACAGTTTCACCACTGTGGTGACGGTGGATTCACTTGCCATTCTCAGCCTTTCTCTTCGCCTCGTTCAGACCAGTACTTCGACAGGTTCGGGGTGACTCAGGAACGCGGTGGGGCTGGCGGTCAGTCCATACGCGCCCGCCTGGAAGATGACCACCAGGTCGCCGATGTCGCTGGCGGGGAGTGAGACCTTGTCGCCCAGCAGGTCGAGCGGGGTGCACAAGCATCCGACCACCGACACGACCTCATCGGGAGGCTGTCCCATCCGGTTGCCGATGGCCAGGGGGTAGTTGCGCCGGATGACCTGGCCGAAGTTGCCGGACGCCGCCAGCTGGTGATGCAGTCCTCCGTCGACGATCAGGTACGTAGTGCCCCGCGATTCCTTGCGATCGACCACTCGCGTCACGTAGATACCGCATTCGCCGACGATGTAGCGGCCGAGCTCGATGCCCACTCGGGCAGTGCCGAGCCGGGGACGGATCTCCTCGTGATACATCCGGGCCAAGTTCTCTGTGACCGCCTCGAGGTCGAGCGGCTCGTCTTGAGGGAAGTAAGGGATCCCGAACCCGCCCCCCAGGTTCACGTACGCCACCTCGAGCGAAGTGGCGCTCGCCAGGCGCAGAACCAGGTCGACCGTCTGCCGTTGCGCCTCACTCAAGATGTCGGCCTGCAGATTCTGAGAGCCGGCGAAGACGTGGAAGCCACGGAAGTCGACGTCGGCCTTCTCGAGGAGGTCGAGTAGTTCCGGCACCCTCTCGGCGTCGACTCCGAACTGCTGGGATCCGCCGCCGAGTCGCATGCCCGAGCCCTTCACCTGGAAATCCGGGTTGACTCTGACCGCCAGGCGGGGCTTGATCCCGAGGTCCTCGCCGACATCGATCGCCCGCGCCGCCTCCGTGTGGGACTCGAGTTCGATGGTCACGCCCGCCGCCACGGCTTGCCGCAGTTCGCGGGGGCGTTTCCCCGGCCCGGCGAAGCTGATCCGGTCGGAGGGCATCGGTGTGTCGAGAGCAAGTCGCATCTCGAGTGCGGAGGCCACGTCGAATCCATCCACCAGGTGACTGAGATGCTGCACGACGGCCGGCATCGGATTGGCCTTGATGGCATAACTCAGCCCGATCTCGTCGGGAAGCGTCGAGCGGAGCCGTTCCACCCTCCCGGTCAGTAGCCCGCGGTCATAGGCGAAGAACGGGGTGCTACCGACGCGCTCGGCCAACCGGTCCAACGGGACACCGCCGACCGTCAGATAGTTGCCTTGGCGACCGAAGGCCTCGATCGGTGTGACCGCACTCATCTGTCGAGCTCCGACCTGAGCCGGTTCCTGTCGATCTTGCCGTTCGGCGAGGTCGGCAGTTCGGACCGGACCAGTACGTGATGGGGCACCATGTAGAGGGGAAGCGCCTTCCTCATGGCTGCCAGCAGGGCGTCGGCATCGAGAGCCTCCCCTTTGGCGGTCACGAACAGAGCGATGCGTTGGCCAAGCCGGTCGTCGTCGAGCCCGATCGCGGCGGCGGCAGCCACCAGTCCACTGGCAAACGCGGCCTCCTCTATCTC
Source organism: Acidimicrobiia bacterium (assembly GCA_035304485.1). Lineage (GTDB taxonomy): Bacteria > Actinomycetota > Acidimicrobiia > Spongiisociales > ZC4RG35 > ZC4RG17. Next base: position 2,016 of record DATGPZ010000138.1, read on the forward strand.
TGTCGGGCTCACCCGGTATCCGGAGGTCTTGA
>DATGPZ010000139.1:0-5166 GCA_035304485.1 Acidimicrobiia bacterium
GAGATCTTCGGGCCGCAGCGTCTTGGAGAACACCACCTTCTCGACCGAGTTCATGATGTCGGCGATCGGACCGCTCTCGTTCGGCCAGTGGGAAGCCTGCTCCTGGTAGTTGCGTCGGCCGATGACGACCGTGTCGAGTCGACTGAGGTTGGCGATCACCGCTTCCAGCAAGTCGGGTCGGAAATGCGAGAACACCCAGTCGAGGCTCCCGTCGGGACGAGCCGCATAGCCGTCCAGTGAGATCTGCATGCCGAGGATCACCTGATCCCTCTTCGTACCTGAGTCCATATCGACCTCCTGCCCTGAACGTAATCCCGACAAGAAGATTTGTCAAGACAGATATTTTTGTCGGATCTCCGAGAACCGAGGGCTTAATCTCTCTCCGTGCCCGGAGTGACGCTGCAAGAGGTGCGAGTGGAGGCGTTGTCGCTGCCGCGGTCGTACGAGGCGTTGGTCCGGGGTCGGGTCAAGTTCCGGGTCGGCAGGATCGTCTACCTGGCGGCGTCCCGCGACGAGACCTTGCTGGGATTCGCCTTTCCGAAAGACGAGAGGGAGGCACTGGTCGAGGCCGAACCGGACAAGTTCATGCTCCCTCGCCCCTCCGACATGCGCTACCACTGGGCCGTGGTCCGGCTGGCCGCCATCGACCACGAGGAGATGACAGAGATCGTGTTCCACGCCTGGCGGATGGTCGTCCCGAAGTTCCTGGCGGCGCAGGTGGCCGCCGAGCGAGACATCGATCTCAGTCCGGATTGAGGAGCGCCTGTCAGATCGCTGCGGGACTAGTCCTCGCTCGGCCACTCCGGATGGGGGCGCCCGTCTTCATCGAGGGGCCACCCGGGGTTGTAGGCGAATTCCCACATGTGTCCGTCCGGGTCGGCGATGTGAGCCGAGTAACCGCCCCACTCGCGCCTGACCGGTGGTACCACGACGGTCGCGCCCCCGGCCACGGCCTCATCGACCGCCCGATCGACCTCTTCCGGCGAGTCGAGATTGTGGGCGATCGAAACGGCGCCCGGGACCGGATCGGAAGTGCGCCCGACTTCCTCCGACATTCGGGACCACAAGCCGAACACCAGGCCACCGAGGTCGTAGAAGGCGACTTCGTCCTCGACCACCATGGCCGGCTCCCACCCGAAGGCTCTCCGGTAGAAGTCGACGGAGGCTCGCACATTCGGCACCGAGAGCGTGACCGCAGTGATCCTCTGCTGGAGCATGCCGCCACCGTAACCCGCCACCGAGCGCAACCAGCGTCCGCGACGAGGACGCGAGGCCCCTGTTCGGGAGCCCCGCGTCCTCGTCCGATCCAGGACGTCTCAGAGGTCGCTCGGATTCCGGCGTCCGGCGATCGATCCGATCACCACTGCCAGTCCCGCCAACACCAACGCCAAGGGGCCGACGTAGCGCAGGTCGCTGATGCTCAGCGACCAGGCGTCCAACGCCTCGAAGACGAAGGCCACACCCAGGGCGAGATAGATGACCCCGGCGAACAGGGTCCCAGGATGGAATCTCATCGTCTCACCTCGATCGATCCGGCGGCCACATCCAGGTCCAACGTCAAAGTCGTCGTCGCTGCGTCGTAGCCGGGGCTTTCGTAGGTACGGGAAACGGACACGCCGTCAGATCGCTCACCGAGGAGATCGATGTCTCCGGCACCCACCGAGGCATCGATCGAGAACTCGATGTCATCAGGCAACACGATCCGCATCTCCCCGGCACCCACGGTCACCTCGACCTCGGCCGACTCGGTCAGGGTCAGGTCCCGCAGGTCGAGGGTCAGATCGCCGAGCCCTACGTCGTAGCGCCCGGCCAGGTCCGCCTGGCTCTCGATGCGGTGATGCCGTTCGCCGATGCCGCCCCGGAATGCGTTGGGCGGGGCGACTGCTGCCGCCACCACCGCCACCGTGAGAAAGACACCGAAGATGACCAGGCCCGGATGGGGTCCGTCCATGGATCCAACGATCAGTGCCAGCCCGACAACGGCCAGGAGCCCGGGCAGGATCAGCGCCGCTTGGACTTCGATGAGACCCGCGACGTCGAGGATCCACACGACCCCGGCGGCGATCAGGACGATTCCCGCCGTGGTGGCTCCGTAGTGGTACCGACGGCGCGGCGGAGGCAGCCTCTGGGGCATCTCCGCTCGTTGCATTGTTTCAACCTCCACGGCGCCTCCCCGAATACATGAGCCCGAAACCGGCGGCGACCAGCACGAGGGGCCACATCAGGCGATCGAACCAGGGGAAGAGGGTGTTGAGCAGGAGCATGAGTCCCGCTGCCACCATCACCACCCCCAGGACGAGGGTGCCGTCGGTCATCGTCGGCGAGCTCCTCCTTCCCAGATCCTCGCCCTCGGCCTCTTCGGGAATGACGAGCCAGGCCACGAGATAGATGAGAAGCCCGGCTCCCCCACCCACCGTCAGCACCACGAACGCCAGACGGAACCACACCGGGTCGACCCCGAAGTAGTTGCCGAGGCCGCCGCACACACCGGCGATCATTCTGTCCTGGCGACTCCGGCGGAGCTTGGCTACCGGCTCCCGTCTCGAAGTCTCCTCTGCCGGTGGAGGGCCCGTTCCAAGTTGCGTCATAGGCAACCTCCTTTCGAATCCAGCATCCGCCTCGACCACCCACCGAGCCAGTGCCGAAGGTCCCTAGGCCCCGGGACCGAAGGGACCTAGGGCCCTGCTTCAGTCCGGCCCGGGCGGGTAGGTTCGAACGAGAGCGAGGGAAAGGACTGCCATGCAACTCTCGACCCTGGTCGGCGGATACGTGGAACGGATCGAGGGTTCGACCACCCTCACGGAAGCCGCCCGGTGGATGGTGTCGCGCAAGGTCGGGTCCCTCCTGGTGACCCAGAACGGGCAGCTGGCCGGCATCTTCACGGAACACGACCTCACGAGGGCCGCGGCCCACGGCGTCGACTTCACGGAGGCGACGGTGGACGACTGGATGTCGACCTACCCCAAGACGGCCGGCGCCGACTGGACGCTGGATGACGCCGCCGACGTGATGGTGGAGGAAGGGATCCGGCACCTGCCGATCGTCGACGACGGAGGCGAGGTGGTGGGGATGCTCAGCATCAAGGACCTGGTGTGGGCGATGCGTGGGCCCAGGGTGCACACTCCCGAGCCGGCGGACTGAAGGGACGAACGACCTCGGAGGTCGGGCCTTTCAGCCACAGATTCCCGTCGGACCGACTCATAGCTTTGGGACATGACGACCCCGGTGACCCAGCCGGAACCGAGGTCGGCGGGTGAAACGACGAGGAGGAACCATGACCGTCACCGACACGGACCGGCTGACCGAGCTGGAGGCCCGGATCGACCGGCTGACCGAGAAAGTCGACCGTCTCGCCGAGGCAGCCACCGACAGCCAGGCAAGAGAATGGGAGGCTCGACTCCAAAATCTCCAGCTCCAAGCCGCCTTGGGGCGGATGGATGCCAGGGACGAACTGGAGCCTCTGATCGCCAGATTGCGGAAGGCATACGACACCGCCAAGACGCAGCTGTCGGAGCTGTCCGATCCTCTGGGCGAGGGAGCGGCCGCCTACCGGGAGGCTCGCGAAAAGGCGGAGAAGGCCTTCGAGGAGGCGTGGCGAGTACTCACGGACGGGCCGCCATGGAAGCGCTGATTGTCTACGAATCGATGTTCGGCAACACTCGCCGGGTGGCGGAGGCCATCCGGGACGGGTTGGCGTCCCGCTATTCGGTCGAATTGGTCGAAGTCGGCGCGGCCACCCGGAACGTCGGCGAAGACATCGAGCTCCTGGTGGTGGGCGGGCCTACCCATGCCTTCAGCATGAGCCGCCAGAGCACCCGCCAAACGGCCATCGAGCAAGGAGCGTCGCCAGAAGTGGCGCACCAGGGGATCCGGGAGTGGCTCGAGGGCATCGACGCCGGCCGGCGACCGCCGCTCGCCGCCGCCTTCGATACTCGCGTCGACAAGCCACGCCTTCCGGGCTCGGCGGCCAAGAGCGCCGCCCGCCGCCTGCGACGGCTCGGCATGACCGTGACGTTGCCACCTGAGAGCTTCCGAGTCGACGGGATGACCGGTCCGCTGGTGGAGGGAGAACTCGATCGGGCCCGACGGTGGGGCGAGCTCCTGGCGGCGCAACTCACTTCGTCCCGGGTCGTCTGACGGGTCCTCCCGGCACCCTCCCGAACCCGGCTAGCGTCACCCAGAATGAGTCGATTCCGCGAGTTCGTCCAATCCCGCCAGGGCATGATCGCACTCGGGTCGGTGGTGGCCATCGCCGTGTCGCTGGGCCTGGATGTGGCCGGGGCCTCACCGACTGCGGTCCAGATCCCGTTGGTGGTCATCGTCGTGGTGGGCGGTGTCCCCCTGGTTTGGGACATCGTCCGTGATCTGATCGCTCGCACGCCCGGCGCGGACCTCCTGGCGGCGATCGCAATCGTCACGGCGGTTCTTCTCGACGAATGGCTGGTCGCCGCCATCATCGTCCTCATGCTCTCCGGCGGGGAAGCGCTGGAGCATGCTGCGACCGCTCGTGCCTCGCGGGTGCTGGAGGCCCTCGCCAAGCGAGCACCGACGATGGCCCACGTCTTCACCGAGGGCGATCAGACGACCGAGGTGAACGTAGCGGACATCCAGGTCGGCGATCGCATCCTGGTGCTGCCGCACGAGGTCTGCCCCGTCGACGGCCAGGTCGTCAGCGGCCACGGCTCGATGGACGAGTCCTACTTGACCGGTGAGCCCTACGTCATTTCGAAGTCGGTGGGCTCGCGGGTCCTGTCGGGCGCCATCAACGGCGAGAACGCCCTCGTCATCGAAGCCACCCACACGGCCGCCGACTCCCGGTATGCCCAGATCGTCGGCGTGCTGGCGGAGGCGGAGGAAAACCGCCCCAAGATGCGGCGGATGGCCGACCGGATCGGCGCCTGGTACACGGTCCTGGCCCTGGCGATGGGCATCCTCGGCTGGCTGGTCTCATCCGATCCGGAGCGATTCCTGTCCGTGATGGTGATCGCCACGCCCTGTCCCCTGCTCATCGCCGTGCCGGTGGCGATCGTCGGCGCCATCTCACTGGCTGCCCGGTCCGCGATCATCATCAAGGACCCGGGTGTGTTGGAGCGGATTCCCGCCACCACCACGATGATGTTCGACAAGACCGGCACCCTCACCTACGGCCGGCCCCGCCTCACCGAG
>DATGPZ010000140.1:0-2142 GCA_035304485.1 Acidimicrobiia bacterium
TGGGCTACATCCTCGGCGGTGTGTTCATCGTCGTGAGCGCGGCGACGTTGCTGGCGTTCCTCACGGGGTACTGAGCTGTCACCGCTTGGCGGGCTAGGAGAGACGTGACCAATGACCGATCGCGAACCTGACGAGGGACGCGCGGGGCTGCGCAGTCCGGCCTGGATCATCTCGGCCATCCTGATCATCGCGGTCCTGATCGTCGGGGGCGCCGCGATCCTGTGGCCACGCGGGGATACTCCCCCCGAGGAGCCCACGACAGAACCCACCGCTGACCAGACCACAGCATCCGCGAGCCCAGATGCCTCCTTCTGCGGTCTGGATGCTGGCGATCAAACGATCCCTACCGAGCCACCGGATGACGCCTCTTGGACGCTCCACGGGACGTTCGCGGCACCGAGCATCCAGGGTGTGGGGCCCGGGGTGGTTGAGACCGATGGTCTCGCCCACTGCTTCGCGCAGTCACCTACCGGTGCGGTTCTTGCGGCCATCAACTACTGGGGCATGGGGGCGGTCGACCCGTTCTTCGGTCTCGACGAGCGCCTGGTCGCAGATACCCCGGAGGCGCGGCAAGCGCGCCAAGACCAGGAGGACGCGAGCGGAGAGGCCGAGACCGACATTCCGGTGTACCAGCTGGCCGGCTTCGAGGTCACGAACTACGCAGACGACGTCGCCCAGGTCAATGTTGTGCTGCGGGTATCTGAATCAGCCCAGCTCCTGCTCGCGCCTACACCGCTGCGCTGGGAGGCGGGGGACTGGCACTACGTCTACCCACCCAACGGGGATCCGGGGTTCAGAGCGATTGACGCGAGCTATGGCTTCATCGAGTGGGCGGGCGTCTGATGTGCATCCCGATGCCGTACTGCCTCATAGGCGGCGCGATCGGAGGGTCTGTCGACGGGGCGATCGCTTTCGTGAGTCGGGTGGTGGGGTGTGGCTTGCGTCAGCCGATACGACAGTCGAGGGTCGGGTGCCGAAGCCCGGCCAGACCCGCGCTGTCAGCGCAGCGACTCCTCGAGGGACGACAGTCCGCCGAGCGCGTCTACATCCTGCCTAAGGGCCGGATCGACGCCCTCCGGAGCTACCAGTTCGTCGCCGCGGATCTCTAGCGATCCAGCGCCGATCCCGACCACGCCATAGGTCTCGCCGTTGTCGTAAGCAAGGAGAAACATGACGGCCGGTCGCCCTTCCTCCGCCGAGTAGATGGCGTCCTCGGTAGACCGAGGCGACATCTGAGTGATCTCGATGACCTGTCCGGCGAGTTCGGCATCGCCCTGCAGCACTTCGTTCACCCGAAAGCTCCATAGATCCAGTTCCATGCCCCGATCTCCCTCTATGAAGCCGCCGTCGCCCTCTTCGTAAAGGTCAGCCTCATCAACTGTCCTCGAGAGCTCGATGAACTCGCCGACGGCGACGACGTCGGCGTCCTCGCCGAGGTCAGCCACTGACGTGTAGACAGGACCATCGAGACCGGTTGTTCGATCCGGCGAACAGGCTACGGTTCCTAGCATCAGCGCCAGGGCAACCGGCGCGGCCACCACAACTCGCCTCATGGTCTCCCCCCCATCGTCTAACTGACCTGCAGGAACATCAGTACTCCGCGTGAACGCCATTGCGGTCGTCTAGCCAGGGCGCTGTCCCTGCCCATCCGCAGTCCCACTTGTTCTTCCCTTGCACCATCACCGCCGGGGTCTGAGAGCAAGTGCGGGTCACATGAGCCAGGCCCTGGATGTGGCCGAACTCGTGTATCGCCACCAGCTTGCGCTGCGTGCTGTTCAGTTTCCCGGTGGTGTCCAGGTTCCAGTAGAAGGGAATCTGACTGCCGGCACAGATCTTCGCCCAGCTGATCGACGCCCAGTACGACTCGCCGGGACGGGACGCCGCGCGTGCACCGCGAACGCGCGTGTGAGGTTCGAGCGCCCGAACCGCTTCTCGAGCACCAGCACGTCCGCACCGGCCTCGGCCAGGTCGCCGGCGAGCAACAGACCGGTCGGCCCCGCCCCGACGACGACGTCCGCACCGGCCCCGGGCTCACGACCTCACCTCGTGCACGTGCTCGACGCTACGGCCCGGCCCCGGGCTCCGTCCAGGGCTCCGGCCTCGGGTATGCTGGCCCGCGTTGCCTCGGCGAGGGACGTCGGA
>DATGPZ010000141.1:0-4336 GCA_035304485.1 Acidimicrobiia bacterium
TGGGATCAGGTCACGCGGCTGGCGAAAGAAACCTGATTGCCTAGCTCGCTCAGGTGACCAGCCGGATCGCCGAGTAGGCGAGGAGGAACAGCACGACGTACTCGAAGACTCGCTGGGGAAGACGCCGAGAGACGGCCATGCCCACCGGGGTCACGATCAGGACGGGCACCAAGGCGAGCGCAGCTTGTACGAGCCGACCCGAATCGAAGACGCCCCAGCTGGCGAGGAGTCCGATCTGGATGGGACTGAGCAGCCCGAAGATCAACCCCGACACCAATACGAAGGTGGACCGTTCCAAGCGCAGTCCGTGGAGATAGGTCGCGAAGACAGGTCCGCCGATTCCCGTTCCACCGGTCAGCAATCCCCCGCTCAGCCCGACCGGGACGGCCAGACGTCGGGCAGCGGGCTTCTCGAGCCTGACATCGGGGCGAAAGAGGAATCTGAGGATGTACAGGAAGACCACGGCCGCCAGCGTCCAGGAGAGGATCCGGTCGTCGAGTTCAGTGAGGAGCCAGGTTCCGACGACGGTGCCCACCACGCCTGCGGACAACATGGGAACCAGCAGCCATCGCAAACCAGAGCCGGCGCGTCGGTTCTCCCATATGAGCCACAGATTCGACAGCAGGTTGGCAAATGAGACGACCACGACCGCGTGCTCGACCGAGGTAGTGGCCGCGATCAGGGGGGTCGACAGCATAGGACCGCCCATACCGGTGACCCCCTTGACGAAAAAGCCCAGGGTGACCGCCCCGAGGATGAGGAACAGATCGCCTTCCACTTCACCTTCCCAAGGGGTCGGAATGGTCCTGATTCGGTACAGGGGACAGGAGCCCGATCGGATCTCGCACCCTGCAGAATCTCATGCTACAAACGATTGTGCCACCCCCGTGTGTGGCGATGACCACCACACTCGTCGGGTCCTGGAGGACGGCATGATCGATTTGGTCGAAGACTGGAAATTCAAGGAACCGGCATGACCTATGACGTCCACGCCCACTGCGTGCCCCCCGCCTTGATCGACTTCCTTCGCGAAGAGGGGCGTGCGATCGGTATCGAGTTGGTGTCCGACGACAGAGGCGAATCGGCGATCATTGCCGGACGCGTGCGCCTGCCACCGTTCCGCGGAATCCTGAGCGACCTGGATGAGCGCCTCGCTCACATGGATGCCCAGGGCGTCGACGTACAGTTTCTATCGGGGTGGATCGACCTGACCGCGTACGCATTGCCCTCGGAAACGGCCGTCCGATACTCACGCCGCTTCAACGAACTCCTGGCGGAAGAGGCCAATCGAGCTCCGGATCGATTCTCGACCTTAGGCACCGTTCCCCTGCAAGACCCCGTGGCAGCCGCCGCCGAGCTCGAACACGCGGTTCGTGAATTGCACATGTCGGGGGTCCAGATCGCCACCAAGGTCGACCGGGCATACCTCGACCAGGCCGATCTCGATCCGTTCTGGGAAGCGGCCGCCTCTCTGCGGTGCCTCGTCGTCGTCCATCCCTGCGATCCACTGGCGGGCATCGACCTGAGCGGCAACTTCGTCGAGAACATGGTTGGTCGGCCAGCCGAGACCACCATCGCGGTAAGCCGGCTCCTGTTCGGGGGTGTTTTGGAGCGCTATCCCGACTTGACGATGTGCGTGGTGCACGGAGGCGGCTTCCTCCCCTATCAACTCGGGCGGATGCAGCACGCGTACGCCGCCGTACCCCACCTGGCTGCCCAGAATGTGCGCACTCCCCCCGAAGAGTTGGCCCGTCAGTTGTACTACGACACCGTCCTCCACGATCGGAGGGCGCTCTCGTTCCTGGTCGAGCGGATCGGCGCCGACCGGGTCGTCCTCGGGACTGACTACCCGTTCGAGATGGGCGACCGGCGACCCGTCGAAACAGTCCAGACCATCCCTGCGCTCGACGCCGACCAGCGTGGCCTGATCCTCGAGGGCAACATCGAGCGGATCCTGGGCCAGATCCGGCGGTAGCGAGGAAAGACAGAAGACGAGCCCTAGCCGCTCGCCGGCAAGGTGACTCTCAGCTTGTAGCCCAGCCACTTGAAGGCCGCCGGAGCCCATTGAGCGAAATGCCGGAAGGCGCAGTGACCGGCGTCTGGGTAGACACGTGCTTCCTTCCCGGTGACCGGGCCCACCTCCAGCATGAAATAGATGTTGCCGATCGGGGCCAGGTGATCGTGCTTTCCGTTGATCATGAGAACTGGCATAGCGATGTTTTCGAGGATTCCCTGCTCAGAGAGTGCCCAACGCGAGAAGTCCTGGCGCTCTTTCTCCACAGAGGTCGGCGGGAACGAAGGGCCGTCTTCAGGAGCTCCGAAGCGCCAGGTCGCCCGCTCGTTCTGCACGCGGACGAATTGGTGCAGTTCATCGTCGTCCATGACGTATCCGAATGGATGACCGGCTACCGCCACCACAGCCTTCACCTTCGACGGCGCCGTGCCCGCCAATTGCATCACCGAGTAGCCTCCACGGCTGATACCGAACGCACCTATCCGGTCTCCATCGACCTCGGGGCGTGATGCGAGATAGTCCAACGCCGCTTCCCAGGCACTGACCGACTCGGGCGCCCAGGGGAACGGATTGTCACCGGTACCGGGCCCATCCATCACCAAAGAGGCGAGGCCATTGTCCATGCACATGTCTTGGGCCCATCCCCGATCCTCTTTGAAGACGTCGGCACCGCACATGACGAGTACTGCAGGCACGGGCGAGTCCGAGGAAGGAGCGCGGAAATAAGCCCGTACCGTCTTACCCTCATGCTCGAACTCAATTGTCTCCATGGGCGGGTCGAGGTGAGCACATGCCTTCGTATAGGCCCTGACGCAGTCAGCCGATACCGCTCGCTTCGCATCACTGATCGCACCGGGAAACCTGGCGATTGCGTAGTAAGTCTTGGCCTGGAGGTAGGCCCGCCGGGCCGCCCCGTGGTCGCCCTCGGAATCCAGGACGTCCCCGCGTTCCTCGTGTCTTCGCCCGACTTCGCGCCAGACGGGTATCCATTGGTCTTGAGTCGTGGCTGTCAGGTTGCCAACAGTCTGTCGGAGCTCTTCGGGATCGTCGATCATGGGAAGCCAACGGCGGTAGAAACCGCCGTGCACGACCACGAATGGATCCTCGCTGGGAGCGAAATCGAGTCTTCCGGTCATCCGCAGCCTTCGTCGCCCGTATTCGGCTCTCCGGGTGGACGCAGCGCTCTCAAACCTTGGCTACCACTTGCTCGATGGAGATACCGAGATCGTCGAGAATGACCATTGCCGCGTTGCGCCCGGGCGCGCCGGTGATCGACCCTCCGGGATGGGTGGTCGCACCCGTCTGGTAGAGGCCTGGGATCGGCATTCGATGCTGTGCCCAGCCGGGGACGGGACGTTGGCCCCCCCCGTAGGCCAGCCCTCGATCGCCTCCGTGGATCGTCCCTCTCCACATGTGCGGGTTCGTAGCCTCGATGTCGAGCGGGCTCTTTGCCTTGCGAGCCAGGATCTTGTCGTCGGTCAGGTTCGGAGCGCACTCCTGCAAGACCTGCAGGTGCTCGGAGGCCAACACTTCCTTGCCTCTTTCCCAGTCACCCAGGTCCTCGGGAGCGTCGTATGGAGCCATGCTGAGGATCTTGACGGTGTGGTACCCAGCCGGAGCCCGACTCGGATCGGAAATGGTGGGAGTGGCGAACAGCAACCATGTTCCCGGTCGGTACAGGCGACCCTGTCGGAGCGCTCTCGCGAACTCGATGACGTCTTCCGCCCACGGGGCGTACCCTGCCGACACTGCCTCCACTGGCTCCCCTTCGATGGCGACCATGCGGGGAGGCTCCGTGGTGGCGTAGTAGCTCGCGAACGAGGACAAGCCCACGTCGTAGGTGTCGACACCATAGAGGAAGTCGTCGCCCCACAGCTCGGCCGGTGCCATGTCCACCAAGGATTTGACGTGGATCGTGGACACCACGGCCTGCCGGGCCCGATACTGGTTTCCAGCAGAAGTCTCCACGCCAACACACCGCCCATCCTCGACGATCAACGCCTCGACACGCGTATCGGTGACGACCGTTCCTCCGTGCGCCTCGATCGCAGCGGCCAAGGCCTTCGGAAGACTCCCGCTTCCCCCGACCGGAATGGACCAACTCCGCCGTTGCCGGCCACCCACCAGCGAATAGGCCAGATAACCAGATCCGGGCGAGTCGAGGGGCTGGGCGGTCTGGAACGCCATCCAGCCCATGAAGGCCCGCATGTGCCGCGTCTCGAACTCGCGGCGAATGACCTCCCATGCCGACATGACAGCCCGCCGACGCCAAACGGTCCCATGAGGATGTTCGGAGAGTGCTTCGTCGAGCCCAGGCCCGTA
>DATGPZ010000142.1:0-3465 GCA_035304485.1 Acidimicrobiia bacterium
CGACATGACCCGGCTGCGCAGGTTCTTGGCCTTGCCCGTGTAGATCACCCGCCCGTGCGCATCGCGGAACATGTAGGCGCCGGGCTTGGTCGGGATCTCCGAGGGTTTCGGCCTGTCGAACATCACCTCTCAGGGTAGGAGGCGACCGCGACTCTCCCGGCGTCAGCCCTCGCCACGATCTGGTGACGCCGGGACGACTCCGGCTCCATCCCAATCTCCCCCCATCACCCACGAGCGAGACGGCAGCAGATCCATCCTGTCACCCCCGAGACAGCCGAGGACTATTCGAAAGAGGTTGACCGTGTTGGTGCCGTGGCCAAGCTCACACCCATCGGGGAGTTTGGCTGCGAGCAGGACGCCCAACCAGACGGTGTCCGTCGAGATCTCGGAGTCCACCGTCTGCCAGGTCTCCGCCTGCAACCTCGGACCGTGATCGCTCTGGACGATGACCAGTGCGTCCGGGTCGTCCACGACGATTCGCTCGACGGCTTCCAAGGTCCGGACTCCGGTGCACCTGACGGCGTCCAGGTAATCGGTCAGAGGCAGCCAATTGGACATCAGGATGCTGGAGGGTTGCGGGGCGCAGTCGGGACCCAGCCACCGGTAGGGAGGGTGGGAGCTCATCACATGAATCACGGAGAGGTGTGGCCGTCCCTCGAGCGTGTCCTGTTCCTGGATGGCAAAAGCGCTCTCCACCGCGAGCACCGGATCTACCGCCTTCGCATGGCGATCGCCGCTGCCGAACGTGAGGAGATCGAGCAAGGGGTCCAGGATCGTCATGGAGAAGATCAGGTCGTCCTCGAGGTGGACGCGAGAGCCCATGAGACACGTCGAATGGGGCGGACCGCACCTCCAGCCCGGCCACCTGGCGCCAGGCAGCAGCAGCCGGCGATAGCCGGCGTGTTCGAACCAGTCGAACACAGGTGGCTGCCCATCGACTATGGGCTGGGCATGGCTCCTCAGTTCTCCGAAGGAGGACAACTCGGGGAGGTACGAACCCGTCAGGGTGGCAGCGAGGGAGAGGTCGGTGTAGTCGTAAGGGGCGACAGCCTTGTCATCGACCTGGAAGCCCAGGTTCGCGAGTTCCACTCCGAGGTCGTAATCGCCGCCCAGGGCCTGGAGCACATCCCAGCGCCCATAACCGTCGAGGACGAACCAGTAGACGTTCGGACCCGCATCGAGACGTGGCGGCGGGAACTCCACAGAGGCTGTTGGTCCGCTGGCGACTTCTCCCCGGGCATTCGCGTCCTTCACGAGATCGAAGGCGGGGGCGACCAGGAGAAAGAAGGGAAGAACGATGAAGAAGCGCTGGATCCCGCCCCAGCGAGCTGCCAACCAAGCTCCGAGGACCATCGCGACGACTACCGCCAGCCTGATCCATGGCTCGTCGAGCTTCAGCGCGTTTCCGAGTACGGAGCCGTACATCAGCACGACCAAGAGAGCGGCTACGACCGAGGCCTGGAGGCGTCCTGTGCCCCCACGAGCGTCGACTCTCCTGGCGACCCAGAGAACCATCCACCCGACGATCAGAGAGCCCAGACCCCAAACGACCAGACGCGGAACACTCAGATTCTCATCCGGGTTGTTGGCCAGGATCCGAAGGATGGGAAGGGCGGCGGCAGCGGCAACCGCAGTGAACCCCAACCATGGCCGGCCGAGGGTCGAAGCTTTAGAACGGTTCACAGCTCATCAGGTCAGGGATCTCATAGGACATCGCAGCGTCGCCAAGCGAACGCCGCCAGACGTGGCACTCCAGAGTCCATATCGACATGATGGGATGCCTTCTCAACCAACCTGAGCAGGTGCCAGCCGGCCGCCGCGGCAGCATTGGTCAATTCGGACATGCTGCGATGAAAGAAGGTCACCTCGCCGCTACCGGCCGGCTCGACGGTTGCCCCACGTTCGAAGTACCGACCCGGTCGCCACAGGATCTCACCGTCTGTGTCAGAGATCGGCGTCGAGCCCGGGGCGGTCCAGAACGGGTGGTTGGCGACCACCACCAGGAACCCGCCCGGCTTCACCGCCCTGGCGGTCTCGTTGAAGAACGCCTCGTGATCCTCGACGTGCTCCAGCACGAGCACCACACAAGCGCCATCCAGAGAACCTGTCTCGAGCGGGAGCATCGGCAAGCGGGAGAGCACCACGGGCTGCGCCGACTCCCGGGCCAGGTCTTCCACCAATTCCACCCCGACGACACGCCCACCGGTTGCCTCGGCGATGACCGGCATGAGCCGGCCGTCGCCACTGCCGAGATCCGCCACCACTCCCCCTCCACCTCGGGGCAGGACCTCGAGCAACAGAGGCGTCACGACCTCGTCGTAAGCCGGGTCGGACACCTCACCGAGCCACCAGCCGGCGAGTTCTTCCCAGGACACAGAGTGAGGGTAGGTCCGGAACGGTCAGTGACCGTTGACCTGGGCCTTGAACCAGGGAAGCGTGAGCTCGAGGCCCTGGCGGAGGGGCACCTCCGCCTTCCATCCCAGGATCTCCTCGGCTTTGGTGGTGTCGGGACGACGCACCGACGGGTCGTCGACAGGTCGCGGGATGTACTCGATGCCCGGATGGTTGCCCACGACGTCCTGGATCAACTCGGCCAACTCACGGACGGTGACCTCCTCGGGGTTTCCGATGTTGACCGGCCCGGTCTCGTCCGAGAGGACGAGGCGGAGGATCCCCTCGACGAGGTCATCCACGTAGCAGAGGGACCGCGTCTGGCTTCCGTCGCCATGCACAGGAAGTGGCCGATTCTCGAGTGCGGCCTTGAAGAAGCTGGGCACGGCCCGCCCGTCGTTGGCCCGCATCCGCGGCCCGAAGGTGTTGAAGATGCGAACGATGCGGGTGTCCACACCGTGCTCGCGGTGGTATGCCAGGGTCAGCGCCTCGGCGAACCCCTTGGCCTCGTCGTAGACGCCCCGGGGCCCGATGGGATTCACGTTGCCCCAGTAGGTCTCGGGTTGGGGGTTGACCAGCGGATCGCCGTAGACCTCGGAGGTGGATGCGAGAAGGAAGATGGCGCCCTTCTCCTTGGCGAGGCCTAGCCCCCGATGTGTGCCGAAGGCTCCGACCTTCAGCGTGTGGATCGGCCACTTCAGGTAGTCCACGGGCGAGGCCGGCGAGGCAAAGTTGAGGACGTAGTCGACCTGTCCCGGCACCCACACGTACTCGGTGACGTCGTAGTCGATGAGGTGGAACTTCGGGTTCTCGATCAGGTGGGCGACGTTGTCGGCACGGCCGGTGATCATGTTGTCGAGGCAGGTCACCCGCGCCCCGGACTCCAGAAGCCACGTGCAGATGTGAGATCCCAGAAATCCGGCACCACCCAGCACGACGGCGTGCTTGCCATCGAACTCTTCGAATTGCATCAACCCACCCGGTGCCAAGATCGCCCTCCAGTCGGCGACATTACAGGAAGGAATCGGCGCGTCCGGTGGGTCGCTTGACCCAAATGGGTCAGCCCAGGATGTC
>DATGPZ010000143.1:0-2624 GCA_035304485.1 Acidimicrobiia bacterium
TGGCCCGCCATGGGCCGCAACGAGATCCGCCAGCCTGACTCCCGACCACTCGACACACGCCATCCCGCCCAGATCCCATTGCACGCCGGGGACCGCCTCGGGCAGGTGAGACCTTCCGTTCCCGGCGCACTGCAGGACCATTGTCAGGTCGTGCCGGGGCAGGCGGTCGAAGATGTCGGACGGACTCAATCGGGCCGGCTGTGAGCTACCGGCCAGCTCGACCGTCCACTCGTTCCCCAGCGCGGGGATGCCCAGATTGTTGCGCACATACAGCACGTCGGCCGGGGTCGGATCCGAGACGAGTCCGCCGAGGCGGGTCTCGACGGTCAGCGGATCCTCGCCGAGGACCGTGGTGGAAATGGGATCTTTGGTCACCGTCTCTCTTTCCATTCGGAAGCCAGCAGGGCGTAGACCAGTTCGTCGGTCCACTCCCCCTTCACGAACTCGTTCTCCACGAAATGCGCTTCTCGCCGCATACCCAGCTTCTCCATCACCCGCACCGAGGCCACGTTGCGAGCGTCGCACCGGGCGAAGATACGCCGCAACAGCATCTCCTCGAAGCCGATCCGCAGGATCTCGGTGGCGGCCTCGGTGGCGTAGCCCTTCCCCTGGTGGGCGGGATTGAAGATCCAGCCCACCTCACCGGAGCGATGGACGACACTCACGTAGGTGAGGCTGACGTCACCCACCACCTGGCCGGTGGCGGTCTCTTCCACCGCCAGCACGAGCCGGTCGCCTTCTCGACGGATCTCGCCCAGACCCTGGCGTCGGGACAGGAGGTCGGCCACTGTCTCTGGGGTCCAGACCTCGTCGTACAGGTAACGCACGACCTCCGGTCGGGTGAAGGTGTCGGCCACGTACTCGAGATCCGACTCCCGGTACGGGCGCAGCGTCAGCCGCTCGGTCCGCAGCGGATAGTCGGGGGCGAACATCGAGGCCAGCGTATGCCTTCCGTCTCAGACCCAATACCGGACCACGGAGGCGAAGGTGTCGGGATCGAGCGATGCTCCACCCACCAGGGCGCCATCGATGTGACGCTTGGCCATCAGCGACTTGATGTTGCCCGGGTTGACTGACCCTCCGTACAGGACCCGCACCGACTCGTAGGCCGCCGACCCGGCCAACTCTCCCACCTCGATCCGGATCGCCTCGCACATCTCACCGGCGTCGTCGGGAGTGGCATTTCGCCCGGTTCCGATCGCCCACACCGGCTCGTAGGCGATCGCCATCCGGCCGACGGCCTCGCCGTCGATACCCTTCAATGCCCCCCGCAACTGGCCGACGACCACGTCGGTGGCCGAGCCCGCCTCCCGCTCGTCGAGGGTCTCGCCCACGCACAGGATCGGGGTCATGTCGTGGCGGATGACCGCCTGGAGCCGCTTGTTGACGGTCTCGTCGGTCTCCCCGAAATGCTGGCGGCGCTCCGAGTGGCCGACGATCACGTAGGAAACCGAGAGCTTGGCCAGCATCGGAGCCGAGACCTCGCCGGTGTAGGCACCTTCGTCCTCCCAGAACACGTTCTGGGCTCCGAGACCGATCCGCATCCGGTCGACCTCGATCACCGTCTGCGCCGACCGCAGCGACGTGAAGGGCGGGGCCACCACCACCTCCACCCGCTCGTAGTCGTCGGGCTCGAGGCGGTAGTGGAGCTTCTGGATCATCTGGATCGCCTCCAGATGATTGCTGTTCATCTTCCAGTTGCCGCAGATCAGGTCCTTCCGATCACTCACTTCGACCACCTCCCGAGCACCGCCACTCCGGGCAGTTCCTGGCCTTCCAACAGCTCCAGGCCGGCGCCGCCTCCAGTGGACAGATGCGACACGGAGTCCTCCTTGCCCAAGAGCCGCAACGCCGAGGCGGAGTCACCGCCGCCGACCGCCGTGAACCCGTTGCAGTCGGCCATCGCCGCCGCCACGGCCTCGGTGCCGGCTCGGAAACGCTCCCATTCGAAAACACCCATCGGACCATTCCAGAAGACCGACTGGGCGCCGCGGATCACCTCTCCGAATGCGGCAGCCGCCTCGGGGCCGATGTCGAGTCCCATCGTCCCCGCGGGGATGGCATCGGCGGGGACCACCCGGGAAGGGGCGTTTTCGGCGAAGGCGTCGGCCACCACGATGTCGGAGGGCAGCTCGATGCGATCGCCCTGAGGGCCATCGAGGATCTCACGCACCGCCTCGATCTGGTCCTCCTGGACCAGCGAGTCGCCGACCTCGTAACCGCGGGCGGCGAGCAGCGTGAAACACATACCCCCACCCACCAGCATCGTGTCGACGTTGGGCAGGAGGTTCTTTATGACCCCGAGCTTGTCCGACACCTTGGCGCCACCGAGCACGACCACGTAGGGCCGTTCGGGCTCACCCAGGAGGCGGCCGAGCGACTCGAGCTCGGCCACCAGCAGCGGGCCGGCCACCGACTCGATCCGCTCCGCCACACCCACGGTCGAAGCGTGGGCCCGATGGACCGAACCGAAGGCGTCCTGCACGAACAGCTCGAACGGAGCCGCCATCCGCTCCGCCAGTTCGGGGTCGTTCTTGGTCTCCCCCGCCTCGAAGCGGGTGTTCTCCAACACCAAGACATCGCCCGGGGAGGCAGAGGCCACCGCCTGCTCTACTTCGTCGCCG
>DATGPZ010000144.1:0-7902 GCA_035304485.1 Acidimicrobiia bacterium
AGTTCGTCGATCTGGTCCGGCCAGAGGTATCGGATCGTCACCGGCAGGAGGTGGGTTCGACCATTCAGCCAGCGAATGTCAGCGATGGTTCGGATCAGCTGTCGAGCAGGCTCGTGGATCGAGTAGTCGATCCTCACCCAGTCGTCGGTCATCGCCGCCACTCGGACACTCTGGTCGTCGGCGAACCGCCCCAGATCTGGAACGAAGCAGTCGATCACGAATACTCCCTCGGGCTCCAAGGCGGCGTGGATGGAGGTGAATACGTTTGCCTGCGCTTCCGGGTCGGTGGGACCGAACAAGGTGTTGAATCCGAGCAGCGCCATGGGATAACCACGGTCCAAGGTGAAGGCTGTCATGTCGTTCGCCACGATGGGGACGGCTTCGCCCAGATTCCGATGGAGCCTCTCGATCATCGAAGGCGAGATCTCGATACCGTGCACCTCGATACCGGCCTCGACCAGCGGTGCGGCCACCCGCCCGGTCCCGACGGCCAACTCCAAGACAGGCCCGCCCCTGGCGCGGGCGACTAGGAAGTCGACTACCTCGGAAGGCGGCGGTGCGTGCAGTTCGTCGTAGACGGCCGCCCAGGTCGCGCCGTACTCGCTCGCGTGGGTCATTCCCCCCAGCTTTCCAGATCTGGGCAGTTGTTCACCCGAGTGAGGCGATCCGCTCCACGACGAGCTCGCCGAACCGACTGCCGTCGATCTCGAGACCGACGCGGGCGTTGGGCTTCTCCCCCGTGACCTTCCAGCGGTCGACGACGGTTCGTCCCCGCGTGAGTTCCGATGTGGTCTCGATCGCCACGTGCAGCTCTTCGGTCACCAGGAGGTCCGGCCAGATGGCGTCGGCGACCGCCACGGCGTCGTGGATGGGCGAAGAGTCCATCCCGTAGACCCTCTGGTGGAACCGGACGAAGAAGTCGAGCAGGTCGGCGACGAACTCCCCGGCCTGACCGGACCCACGCAGTCGTTGCCCATGGGCGGGACCCATCCGAGCTTGGTGGGTGACGTCGAGGCCGACCATCGTGAGGTCGAGACCCTGACCGAAGACGATGCCGGCTGCCTCGGGGTCCACCCAGATGTTGAATTCCGCCGCGGGGGTGACGTTTCCCAGCTCTATTGCACCGCCCATCAGCACCACCCTCTCGATGTTGTCGACCACATCCGGGTAATGGCGCAAGAGGAGGGCGATGTTGGTGAGGGGGCCGGTGGGGATGAGAGTGACCGGGTCGGAGCTGGCGGCGATCGTCTCCGCGAGGAAATCCACCGCATGGGCGTCGACCGGCCGGGTGCTGGGCGGCTGGAGGACTGGGCCGTCCATCCCGCTCTCGCCGTGGACGTGGTCGGCCGTTTGGAGAGGTCGAATCAGAGGGTGGTCGCATCCAGCGGCGACCGGGACGTCGGTGCGTCCAGCCACCTCGAGCACCGTCAGGGCGTTGCGGGTCGTGTCCTCGAGGTGGGCGTTTCCACCCACGGTGGTGACGCCGAGCAGCGAGACCTCCGGGCTGGCCAGCGCCAGCAGGATGGCGATGGCGTCGTCGTGTCCGGGGTCGCAGTCGATGATGATCGGAGTGCTCATATGTGCTCGGCGATCTCTGCCGCAGTCGGAAGCGACGGCTGGGCGCCCTGTCGGGTCGTGGCGAGAGCGCCGGCGATACAGCCATAGCGGAGCGCAGCCGCAACCGTGGTGCCTCCCGCCAGCGCCGTAACCAACGCACCGCAGAAGGCGTCTCCGGCTCCCACCGTGTCAACGGGGTCGACCGGTGGAGGCTGCACCTCGGCCACCACCCTTCCGCCTCGGAATGCCTTGGCTCCGGCGGCCCCGAGTGTCACCACCACCAGGGCACCTGTGTCGGCCAATTGGTCGGATAGGAGGTCGCGCTCGGTCTCGTTCACGATCAGCACGTCTGCCCGCTCCAGCACCTCAGCGGGTAGCGCTGTCGCCGGGGCCGCATTGACGCAGAACAGACCCTGCGTTCTCTCCGCAGCGGCAACGACTGCGTCCATCGGAATTTCGAGCTGACACAGCACTGCGTCGGTGGCACCGATGTCGATCATGTCGGTGGCGAGCAGATGATTGGCACCCGGGACGACGACGATCTGGTTCTCCCCCGACTCACCCACGGTGATCAAAGCGAGCCCGGTCGGGGCGTCGACCCGCCTCACTCCCGAGAGATCGACTCCGGCCTCGACCAGAAGGGCCAGTGCCTCCTCGGCGTCGGAATCTTCGCCGACGGCTCCGATCAACGACACGTCGGAGCCGGCTCTCTTGGCCGCCAAGGCCTGGTTGGCGCCCTTCCCACCCGGGAAACGGGCGAACGATTCGGCCGTGATCGTCTCTCCTGGCCGGGGAAGCTGGGAACAGCGCGCTACGAGGTCGAGGTTGACGCTGCCCACGACGGTGACCGTTGGCATCGGCGTGAGGGTAACGGCTCGAGCAGCGCCTAGAGTGCCTCCCGATGTCTGCCGACCCGCGAGTGATCGAAGAACTGGATCGGGCCGGGATCGAATACGAGGTCATGCCGTGTGATCCCGCCCTGGCCGACACGGCCGAGTTCTGTCGAGCCTACGGCGTGGACCCCTCCGAGTCAGCCAACACGATCCTGGTCGCCTCTCGGCGACCGCCGGGACACAACGCAGCATGCGTGGCTCTGGCCACCACCAAGCTGGACGTGAACGGTTGCGTCCGGCGGCGCCTGGGCGTCAAGAAGGTGTCGTTCGCGCCGGCCGACCTCACCCGAGAGCTGACCGGTATGGAGATCGGAGGTGTGACGGTCCCTGGCCTTCCCGACGGGTTGCCGATCTGGGTAGATAGGGCCGTCGCCGAAGCCCCGTCAGTCGTGATCGGCGCCGGAACCCGGAGTGCCAAGATCCGCCTGGCCGGACCCGATCTCGTCCGGCTTCCGGGCGTCGAAGTCGTCGACGATCTCGCTGTCCCGACCTGAGCGGCGGAGGGAGCGGCGCAGCAGGAAGCCGTAACCGACGACACCGACGATGGCGAATGAGAACCACTGCACGGCGTAGGACAGATGAGGGCCTTCGTCCGTGAAATCCGGCGGTGGTTCCGGAACCGGGATGGTGGTCGAATCACCGGACCCGACGATCTCGAGGTAGACCGGTAGGAACGATCGGTCCGATCGGCTCCGGAAGGCCTCGACGTCGACCCGGGAGAGGGTGCTCGTCTGGGTGTCTCCACTCGGGCGATCGGCGGGAACTCGTACCACTGCCTCCACGGTGACGGTGCCTGCGGGCGGGGGTGCCGCCGTCACCGGCGCGGTGTCGAACTCGAGAGGCACCCACCCCCGGTTGACGACTACCGCCGTACCGTCGTCGAGCACCAGCGGCGTAACGATGTCGAAGCCCGCCCGGCCCTGGTAGACCTGGGAGCGAACGAGGAGTTCCTCATCGGGAATGAACCGGCCGGTGGCTTCTGCCCACCGGTATTCGAGTGAATCGAGGTCCTCCCCTGCTGCCGCCACCAGGTCCTCGATCGGCAGCGGCTCCTGTTGGAAGCGGGCGACCTGGACCGAGTTGGAGAGGCGGCGCTCAGCGAGCCGGTCCAGCTGCCAGAAGCCTGCGATCACGCAGCCGACGCACACGGCGAGCACGAAGACATGTGCCACGATCCAGCGCGGCCGCAGGAACTGGCGCACCGTTCAGGCGGCCAGAGGCAAAGACGGTCCCTCCCCGTCCTCGTCGGAGAGGAGGGAGGAGGCGACCGTCTCGGAATCGACCTCGGCGCTGCGGATGGCCACTGGAGCCGAGATCCATCGCCGGGCACGCTCTGGATCGACCTTGCCGGTGTCGATCAGGATGCGGGCGAGATCATCAGTCCAGTACCACGGCATAGGCACTCCTTCGAGGTCGTAGGTGGACGAGTCGGAGACCCCCTCGGTCCCGACCCCAACCATACCGCGCTTGTCAAGGCTCGAAGATCCGCTCGGTTGAGCGGTTCCGCTCACATGTCGATCAGCTCCGCGGCGGGAGGGCAGGTCGAGATGTGGTCTGCTACCACCTCGATCCGGCTCGATCCGCCACGCTCGCTGAAGCGACGGTGGAGCGAGCCGGATACGTAGGCCCTAGTGCCGATTTCCAGAGACCCGACATCGGGAGGGTCCCAGATCGTCACCGGGATCAGGTCGACTCGCGGAGGGTCAGATCCTCGTACGACGATCAACAGCCGCATCCGCCGTCTTCCATCTGGCTCCGGCGTGATCTCGGGCGGGACGGCCAGCCTCCCGCCGATGACGACGTGGTTGAGGTCCACGGCGCACTCCTCACTGGGGAAGGCGGGGTGAGATAGAAACTATCGGCCGTCAGGGACAGTTCAGGCGGAGGCGATCTCCTGGCGGAGTTCTGCCAGCCCGGGGAAGTCCGGTTCCGCCTCGGCGATGGCGGCGACGAACCGTTCCGCCGCGTCGGGGTCGCCCGCCCGGGCCGCCACCCGGGCGGCCACATACCAGCGTCGCAGTGCGCTGGGCCGAGGGTTGGCGACGAGGCGGCCGGGCTTTATGACCCTCCAGGCTTCCGCCACTTCTCCCCTGTCGAGCAGATGTGAAGCGAACACGACCCTGGCCTCGTCGTCCGTGGCAGGATGCGGATCGAGGTCCCGGAGTTGGCGGAACGTCTTGGCGGCGTCGTCGTGGCGTCCCAGGGCCCTCAGGCAGTCGATTTCGACGGGGACCTGGGTGGTCTCCCCACTGATGCGCCGGAAGGTCCGGAGCTCGCGAAGCGCCTCTTCCCACTTCTCCAGGTTGTAGGCAGAGAGGCCCAGCAGTTCGCGGACGGTGGCCGCCTGTGGCGCCAGCTGCTTGGCCCGCTTCAGCTGGTCGTAGGCAGCGGCGAAGCGGCCATCGGCGTACTCTCCGACTGCCCGGGCCAGATGGGTGAGGGCAGGCTCACGGCGGGCCTTGGGGGCGGTGCGGGTGATCTCCTCGCGCACCCAGCGTGGAAGTTCGCCGGCTGGCACGGCGGTTATCGAGCGTCTCTGCCGGCGGCCACCGTCGTCACGACGTCCGGAGGGCTCGCGACGTCGGTCTTGGTCGCGTTTGCCCTGATCTCGATGGCGCCCATCGCGGGGTTTGCCACCTCGGCGGCGCTTGTCGTCTTTGGGTGCCATCTCTACTCCTGTGGCCATATGACAGAAAGGCCGCCAACCCGAAAACGGAGTGGCGGCCTCTCTCAATTTTATGTCCGGCGGTGACCTACTCTCCCAGGGGGTTGCCCCCCAAGTACCATCGGCGCTGACGGGTTTAACTTCCGTGTTCGGAATGGGAACGGGTGGTTCCCCGTCGCTATCGCCACCGGACAAACCTTTCGAGTCCTCGGCAACCCCGAGCACTCCATAGCGAGCACGAGTCTATGAAATTCAAATCCAAGCCCTCGGCCTATTAGTACCGGTCAGCTCAACACATTGCTGTGCTTACACTTCCGGCCTATCAACCTGGTCTTCTGCCAGGGGCCTTACCGAGTTATCTCGTGGGAAGTCTCATCTCGAGGTGGGCTTCGCACTTAGATGCCTTCAGCGCTTATCCCGTCCGTACATAGCTAACGAGCCGTGCTCTTGGCAGAACAACTCCCACACCAGAGGTACGTCCATCCCGGTCCTCTCGTACTAGGGACAGCTCCTCTCAAACTTCCTGCGCCTGCGGCGGATAGGGACCGACAGTTTTGTTACTCCCATCCATGGAGGATGGTGGTCAGGTCATTTCTGCCTGACTCTGCATGTCGCCATGCAGCTCGGACTATATCTTCACTCCGTCGTCCGGAGTGTCCGGCGTATAGTCTCTGAGGGTTCTGGATTCCAGGACCTCCTCCACAGAGATCTTCCGATAACGCCCGTCACCGTTGACTCGATGGGCAAGTCTCACCAGCTGCTCGAAACCGAGCCAGGTGAGATGCTTGCCGGCATCCATCGATCGAACGATGTGGGCGAAATCTGAGAATGACCTCCGCTTGTCGGAGAGAAGTGGATTACGTTCGAAGAAGGGAATCACTCGTTCCATGAGATCTCGTCGACGTCGTACGACGAAGACGAGTGTGCGGTCGGACGAGCGACTTCTGTCGTTCATCCTTATCTGACCGCATCCGAAGGTGTGCTGGAACAGCTCGAGAATGCTCGCTCTCTCGCCGTTCTGGCTCACTCGGAACTCTGGAACGAGCTGGTAACCGAACTTCAGATCGGGGCGTCGCGTCACCCCGACCGAAAAGGTTCCTTCTCCGTCGGCGAATCCACTGAGGTAGGACTCCAGCCTTCCCTGCTGATTGTCCGCACCGATCGGATTGTCACTGCTCATGTCACCGAACCGTATAAGACGGGTGTGACATGAACGAGTACCGTCGGATACTCGGATTTCCCAGCATATAGCCAGATTTATAGACAGCAAACGGTTTACTGTCTCACGACGTTCTGAACCCAGCTCGCGTGCCGCTTTAACGGGCGAACAGCCCGACCCTTGGGACCTGCTACGGCCCCAGGATGCGACGAGCCGACATCGAGGTGCCAAACACCCCCGTCGATATGGACTCTTGGGGGGTATGAGCCTGTTATCCCCGGAGTACCTTTTAGCCGTTGAGCCATGGCGCACCCACATGCCACCATGGGATCACTAAGCCCGACTTTCGTCCCTGCTCGACTCGTAGGTCTCGCAGTCAAGCTCCCTTGTGCCTTTACACTCAACATCTGATTGCCAACCAGATTGAGGGAACCTTTGGGCGCCTCCGTTACCTTTTAGGAGGCCACCGCCCCAGTGAAACTGCCTGCCAGACACTGTCCCTGATCCGGATAACGGACCGAGGTTAGAAGGCCGCCGAGTGAAGGGTGGTATTTCAAGGGCGACTCCACAACGGCTGGCGCCGCTGCTTCCCAGTCTCCCACCTATCCTACACATCACCCGTCAGACTCCAATGTCAAGCTACAGTCAAGGTTCCGGGGTCTTTCCGTCCTGCCGCAGGTAGTGAGCATCTTCACTCACACTGCAATTTCGCCGAGTCCCTGGTCGAGACAGTGCCCAAGTCGTTACGCCATTCGTGCAGGTCGGAACTTACCCGACAAGGAATTTCGCTCGGATTCCTCCCTATGTCGCCATAGGGTCCGGACCATATCTTCACCTCTACCGTCGAAATAGAGGTGGCTGGCGTATGGCCTCTGAGGATTCCAGATATCGAGACCGCTGCCGGCGATTCATGGACTCCGTGATTTTCGCTATACGGTCTAAGCCTTCTGGACGGAGATGCTCTTGCCTCTCCACCATGGCCATGACCTTGGCAAATCTCTCGAAGTCGTATCGCTTTGCGGTTCTCAGTGGATTACGTTCGAAGAACGGAATGATCATTCCGATCAGTGCATCTCTCGCCTTGACCGAGAGCCTGCACAAGGCCTCTCGGTGATCGTCGTACCGGCGATTCTCGATGATTCGTCCGACACCTAATACGGCGCCGGCGAGCTCGAGAGCCGGTCTGGACGACGCGAGTTGAGTGATAGAGAACTCGTGCTGGACCTGCCAGCCGAGTCTCAGGCCGCGGTTGCGGACCACACTGATCGAGAAGCAACCTTCTCCGTCTACGAACCCGACGACCCACTGCTCGAGATCTGGCCTTTCCTGCTGATTGTCCGCACTGGACGGATTGTCACTGACCATGTCCCCAACCTACGAGGAGGGTGTGACATGCATCAGTACCGCCAGATACTCGGAGTTCCCAGCATATAGCCAGCTGCACACCGAGATGTTTCCACCTCGGGGGGCAGGCACTCTCTGCACAGAAGAGTGCGTCTACCTTAGGACCGTTATAGTTACGGCCGCCGTTTACTGGGGCTTTGTTTCAGGGCTTCGCCGAAGCTAACCCATCCACTTAACCTTCCAGCACCGGGCAGGCGTCACAGCGTATACGTCGTCTTGCGACT
>DATGPZ010000145.1:0-2797 GCA_035304485.1 Acidimicrobiia bacterium
CGTCGACATCGGGCGACTCCGCACAGAGACCGGGCTCGTCACCCTCGATCGGGGATTCGCCAACACTGCCGAGACCCGTTCCGAGGTCAGCTACATCGACGGCGAGAAGGGCGTTCTCCTCTACCGGGGCTATCCGATCGAGCAGTTGGCCGACCAGTGCTCGTTCCTCGAGGTCGCCTATCTCCTGCAGTACGGCGAACTGCCGACCGCCTCCGAGTTGGAGGCGTACGAGGACTCCATCACCCGTCACACGCTCTTGCGGGAGGACATGAAGTACCTCTTCGAGGCGTTTCCTCACACGGCCCACCCGATGCAGATCCTCGCTTCGGCCGTGTCGGCGCTCGCCACCTACTACCCCGACGCCCTCGATCCCCGAGACGAGGAGGCCATCGACATCTCAGCCCGCCGGCTGATCGCCAAGGTCCCGACGATGGTGGCGTGGTCCTACAAGTACAGCGTGCATCAGCCCTACGTGTATCCCCGCAACGATCTCGAGTACTCCTCCCGCTTCCTCCACATGATGTTCTCGGTGCCGTCCGAGGAGTACATTCCCGACGACATCATCTCTCGGGCGCTCAACGTCCTCTTCATCCTCCACGCCGACCACGGTCAGAATTGCTCGTCTTCGGCTGTCCGGCTCGTCGGCTCCAGCCAGGCGAACATCTTCTCCTCGATCGCCGCCGGCATCCATGCCCTGTCGGGCCCGCTCCACGGGGGCGCCAACCAGGCGGTTCTCGAAATGCTCGACCAGATCCACTCGGGCGAAGGCGACGTGTCGACGGCCGTCGCCCGAGCCAAGGACAAGAACGATCCGTTCCGCCTCATGGGCTTCGGTCATCGGGTCTACAAGAACTTCGACCCGAGGGCACAGTTGATCAAGAAGGTGGCCGAAGACGTGCTGGCCCAGCTCGGTCGGGAGGATCCTCTCCTCGACATCGCCAAGGAACTGGAGCAGGTGGCGCTGGAAGACGACTACTTCGTCGAGCGCCGCCTCTACCCCAACGTCGACTTCTACTCCGGGATCATCTACCGAGCGATGGGCTTTCCCACCGACATGCTCACCGTCCTGTTCGCCATCGGCCGGCTTCCCGGCTGGCTGGCGCAGTGGCGCGAGCTGGCGTCGGATCCGAAGGCGATGATCTTCCGGCCCCGTCAGGTGTATACGGGCGCCACGTCACGGGACGTGGTCCCGATCGACCAGCGCTGACCGTCGGGGCTCACAGCTCTTCGGTGTAGGTCTCGCCGACGAGGTCGCCACTGACGGCGTCCACCGTCACCAATGCCCTCTGGTCCGGCGGCTCCGCGGCCGAGTAGATGATCACCGACCAACGGGGGTGGGCGCGCCAGCCGTGGAATGTCAGAGCGGCCGAGGCGTGACCGATCGGGAAGTCGACCGCCGTACCTGCCCGGGTGACGGCCTCTTCCTGTTCCACCTTCAACGGCCAGGCGGCCAGGAAATGCCAGGCGGCGACCAGGAGAGGCAGGATGGCTGGGATCGGATGGATCAGCGCGCCCACCAAGACGGTGAGCACCAGATAGATCCAACCCGAGATCCGGCGCCGGACGGGATCGGGGAACCGGTAAGGCCCGACGATGTTCGAGTCGAGGTCTTCCTCGATGGCCACGGCATCGGCGACGGCTCGGTCGATGTGGATGCCCTCTCGGGAGACACGTCGTTCTTCGCTCATGACGGCGCCTCGGCCTCCTTGGCCAGTTCGGCTGTCACCTCGGCGAGGGGTACCCCCCGACGCTCGGAGTCTTCGCCGTAGCGACGCAGACCGACGGTACCGGCCTCCACGTCGCGGTCGCCCACGACCAGCACCGCCGGGTGCTTGGCGGTGATCGCCCGGCGGATCTTCTCCCCGACCGTTTCGCCGGAGTCGTCCACCTCGACCCGCAGCCCCGCTGAGCGCAACTCGTCGGCGACCTGTCCGGCGTAGTCGAGATGGCGGTCGGCGACGGGTACGACGGTGGCCTGGACCGGTGCCAACCAGGTGGGAAACGCACCGGCGTAGTGTTCCGTCAGGACGCCGATGAAGCGTTCGATGGAGCCCGCCTTGGCGCAGTGGACCATCACGGGACGGCCGGCGGTGTTCTCGGCGGTCGTGTACTCGAGTTCGAAGCGTCCGGGTAAGAAGAAGTCGACCTGGATGGTGGAGGTCTGCCAGCGGCGCCCGATGGCATCCCGGACGTTGATGTCGATCTTGGGCCCGTAGAAGGCGCCCTCCCCCTCCTCCACCTTGTAGTCCAAGCCGGACTCGTCGAGGGTGGTGCGGAGGAACTCGGTCGCCTCGTCCCACAGGTGGTCCTCGCCCATCGACTTCTCGGGGTCTCGGGTCGACAGCACGGCGTCGAACTCGTCGAAGCCGAAGTCCCTCAGCCACTGCATCACGAAGTCGAGGTGCATCTTCAGCTCCGACGGCAGGCCTTCCCGGGTGGTGAAGGTGTGGCTGTCGTCCTGGGTGAATCCGCGGGCCCGAAGCAGGCCGTGGATGGTGCCGGAGCGCTCGTATCGATACACGCCTCCCAGCTCGGCCAGGCGGAGCGGCAGGTCCCGATAGCTACGCGACCGCGACTTGTAGATCATGATGTGGAACGGGCAGTTCATCGGCTTGACCCGGTACTCCTGGTCGTTGTCGAGCTCGATGCCCGGGTACATGCCGTCGGCGTAGAAATCGAGATGACCCGAGATCTCCCACAGTCGAGAGCGGGCGATGTGGGGGGTGAAGACGAAGTCGAACCCGTATCGCTCGTGGAGTCGGCGGCTGTGGTCTTCCACCAGCTTGCGGAGCATGCC
>DATGPZ010000146.1:0-6553 GCA_035304485.1 Acidimicrobiia bacterium
TCGCTCTTCGAAGGCCTGGGAGGGGCACTCATCGAAGCCCTCGCCCTCGGCCTTCCGATCGTGGCGAGCGACATCCCACCCGTACGCGAAGTGGTGGGGGACGACCCCGTCGCCGATCTGGTTCCGCCTCGGGATGCGGCGGCGCTGGCCGAGACGGTGGCCGCACTGCTCGACGAGCCGGACAGGCGAAGACGGTACGCCGAAGCCGGCCGGGATCGCTTCCGGCGCATGTTCCTGGCAGAGCATGCCACAGCTCGACTCGTCGACCTGCTCGACGAGGTGGCGGGACTGGGGCCGGAACGGTCAGCGCAGCCGCGCGTTCGTTGAGTGTGGAGACGCGACCGCCAGGAACCGGGTCGCCGCCGCAGCCGCCACCAACACCGGGACCACCACCACCAGGGCCGCAGACCCGGTCTCGAACATGCCGGCCACCCGCGAGGTCAACAGCACGGCGACGCCATGCACGGCGAACAGGTACCAGCGCCGCTCCGCCAGCAGCCGGCTTACGAACAGAGCGCCGACGAAGGCGCCGATCGTCCCCCAGCCGCCGATAATCGAACCGGCCCGGGCCGCGCCGCCTTCGGCGATCGCCCACGCCAGTGCTCCGGCGATGGCATAGGCGCCGCCGGAACCGACGATCGCCCGAACCTGCGGCCACGCCGTGAACACGAGCGGGGTGAGCGCCCCGAGGAAGGTGGCGGCGATCTCGGTGTCGGGCACGGTGGCCCACACCCCGAAAGCCGTTCCGGCCACCATCAGGGCGGGGACACCCGTGTCGGCGAGCACCGCCGATAGCCGTCCGATCGCCCAACCTCCGATCCCGATGAAGAGCACCGTCCCGACTCGTACCCACCAGACGTCGGGGATGCCGTCGGCGAGAGCCACCGCAGCCGCTCCACCGCCGATGAGGAACACACCCCACCATCGCCCGCGGCCCACGAGTTCGCCGCCGATGGACAGCACTGCGATCCCGAGGGCAACGAGAGGGCCAGTATCGACGAAAGGCCATGCCCCACCGACGACGCATGCGGCGACGATCAGACCCCAGATGGGCACCGGTCGCCAGCGACTGGGGGAGAAGAAGATGAGCAAACCACCGACGAGGCCCCAGCCGAGACCGGCCAGGAACTCGTCTTGGCCGATCAGTTCGATCAGAGTGAGCGGATTCATAGATCGTCCAACCGGGACTCGGAGCACTGACCGCCTCGGTAGGGCGCCGTTCGATGGCACCTACCCCCGGTAACATCGAAGCAGCGTAGACCAAGGGTGGGCGGGACAATGCGACTCTGTTCTCTGGGCGTCGTTGCCTTGGTTGCGCTCGTCTCCTGCACCACAGGTGCGTCGGAGGACGATCCTTCGACGCTTGTGACTCCATCGACTGCTGCGCCCGGTACGTCCTTGGAGACCATCACCGATCCGATGCTCACCATCGCCACGACGGTCCCCGTCACCGCTGCTTCGGCGGAGGGAACGAGCGAGACGGCCTGTGAGCGTCGGCCAGGTCTGGCTTTCGCCGAAGGTGCCTCAGTCACGCTCGAGTCCATCGGAGAGGAGAGTGGCCTCGCGTTGTACGCCGCCGAGTACCCGTTGCCCGGGCCCACGGACGGTCTGTGGTCCCAGTGGGGCCAGGGGATCGTCTCGTCTGTCAATGAACGCCACTATTCGGCGGTGGGTGACCACCTCGGTCCGGACGGGAATTCGTACCTCTACGAGTACGAACCGGCCACGAGGACTCTCCGGCTCGTTGCAGACGTCTTGTCGCTCACGGACCACGAGTCGGGCGCGTGGGGATACGGCAAGATCCACTCGCAGATGGTGGAGGATGCTTGTGGTTCGATCTGGGCTTTCACCTATTGGGGCACGCGAACGGGCATCGAGTACCGCAACGGCTACGCAGGAGATCTCTTGCTCGAAATCGATCCGGATCGGCGCACCGTGGCGAGCCATGGGGCGTTGGTGAGGGAAAGAGGGGTCCCTTCTTTGGTCGTCACTCCTGACGGGCGCTACCTCGTCGGCGAGAGCGTGGATGCCGAATCTGACGACGGCGACTTGGTCGTGGTGGACACCTCGACGGCATCGGTGGTCGATATCGTGGACGACCCGGACCACATCGGTTTCAGGTCCCTCGCCGTGGACCATCAGGGCAGAGTGCTCTTCAGCACTGCTACCGGGACGCTAAGGGCATTGAGCCCGGAAACCGGCGACGTCGTCGACACAGGGATCATCGTGCCGGGGGAGGAGCCGGAGTTCCTGCGGGCGGCTACCCCATTGAGCCCGGATGGCGGGTTCGTCGGAGTGAGCCAGTACAGCTTCGATCTCTTCGCAGTCGACTCCAACGGCAACGTCGAAGTCGTCGGCAACGCCGGCGAGTACACCGCTTCGCTGGCGAGCACGCCCGATGGACACCGCGTCTTCTGGATGCCGGGAGCGCACGGCGACGCGTGGGAGATGGGTGCTCCGGTTCTCCAACTCGATGCCGCCTCGGGCGAGGTGACGGAGCTGGTCTCCCTCGTCGAACCGTTCGAGACTTCACTCGGCCTGCGGCCGGGCGGTTCCTACTCGATCACCTACCACGAGGGCAGCCTCATCGTGGGAGTGAACGCTTCACCCCTCGATGACGACTCCGGATTCGGGACCGTGGTGCTCGTTGTGATCGAGGGCGTGTGAGCGGGAAGCTGATCCTCCTGTCCGTGCTGTTTTCGGCCTGTACGGCCGGAAACCCACTGACCACCTCGGCGCCGCCGACCTCGCCAGAGCCAGCGCACTCTCCGGAAGTCACTCCACCCGCGTCGACCGAGACGGCACCGGAAACCGTCACGGAAGCGGACGAGGTTCGCATCCCAGAAGGGCGAGTACGAGACCTCGTGTGCTGGTCGAGCTCGGTCGAGGTCGGAGAAGCAGCTGTCGAGTTCGAGGACGTCACGGGGCCCATGGCGCTCGTAGAGCCGCTCACCGGCATCCACGGGCACGCTGCGGCCTTCGGAGATCTGAACGGAGACGGATACCCCGACCTCACAGTCGGGACGTTCGCAGATCGGCCGCCGACGGAGTACGCAGTTCGCGGCGCCGAGGGGCCCAGCCCTGACCGAGTGCACGTCGGCGGTGAACAGTTCACGCCGTTCGATCTTCCCGTGCCGATGGGACGCACTTCAGGCGCGGCTTTCGCCGACCTCGACGGAGACGGGGACTCCGACCTCGTCCTCGTTCGCAACGACCGCGATGGCCGTCCGACAGTGATACTCGAGAACCGCGACAGCGAGCTGGTAGCCAGGAGCGAGCCGCTCCCTCCCCAACTCCTCGGGCGGACGCCGGCTATCGCCGACTTCGATGGCGACGGTCTTCTCGACTTGTTCATCTCTGAGGACCGCTACGGCGAAACAGGTGGTGTCCTGTTGCGCAACGAAGGAGACTTCTCCTTCGCCGATGTCACGGCCCAGTCGGGGCTCGAGGGGGTATTCGCTCTGGGTGCTACTGCTGCCGACCTCGACCGGGACGGCCACCCCGACATCGTCGCCTCCGACCGGATGTTCTTCGGGAACGGCGACATGACATTCGTGGAGTCGACGCCGAGAGAGTTCGGTTGGAGTCAGATCGGCCCCGACGATGACCCCGCAGGTGTCGCAGTGGGCGACTTCGACAACGACGGACTGCCGGACATAGCCGTTGGACAGCACTATCGCTCGATCGTCGAAGAGGGGGCGGAAGTGCCCGTTCGTCTGTTCCGAAACCTCGGCGATCGCGACTTCCGCGAGGTCACAGAAGAGGTCGGGCTAGTTCCGCTGCCCACACTGGCACCCCATGTCGAGTTGGCTGACATGAACAACGACGGCTGGTTCGACATCCTCGCTTCGGGGTCCCTCGGGAACGGGTCTGCTCCCATCGTGTTCGTAAACCGGGAGGGAGCCTTCGAGGCCCCCGAAGGCCTGGGAGCGCCCCACTACTGGGTCGGGGCGCCGGTGGCGGACTTCGATCTAGATGGTCGGCTCGATGTATTCGGCCTCGAGTGGGAGCCTTCGCTTCCGAGCCGGCTGTTCCGGAACGTCACTGCCGGCGGGCACTGGTTGGAGGTATCCGTGGCGGATCCGCTCGGCGGAGTCGGCGCGGTGATACAGGTCTCGACCTCGGACGGAGATCTCCTCGGGTACCGAGAGATCGGCGTGGCGTCCGGGTACTCCTCGGGCAACCTGCCGGTTGCGCATTTCGGGCTCGGCGAAGTCGAGGTGGTCGATGTGGCGATCAAGCTGCGCAGCGGCGCGACGGCGACGATCGAGGACGTGGGGGCAGATTCGCACATTCGTTGGCCCGACGGATGCTGACGTTGGGCTCGATCAGAACAGCGCCATCGCCAGCCACACTCCGAAGGCGATGAGGATGACGAAGGCTGTGATCAACGACAGGATCAGGAGCCACCGGGTGGACATGGAGGGACAACGCTACCCCGGTACGATCTGGTCATGGAATCCCCTCGTTTCGACTACGCCGCCCGGATCGACCGCGCCCGGGCGGCGATGGCTGAGCGGGAAGCGGACGCCCTGCTCCTGAGCGTGGGACCGGATCTGCCCTACCTGACGGGATACGAGGCGATGCCTCTCGAACGCCTCACCATGCTCGCCCTGACTCCCAAAGATGCGGTGCTCGTCGTGCCCGAACTGGAAGCGCCGAGAGTCGAGCCCGGTCCGTTCGAAACCCGGCCGTGGGGAGAGCTAGAGGACCCCATCGACATCGTCGCGGGAGTGGTCGGCGGCGCCCGATCCGTGTTGGTCGGCGACCACACCTGGTCGGCATTCCTGCTCTCGTTGCAAGACGCCTTGCCAGATGCCCGCTTCGCCTCCGCAGGGCCGCTGATGACCTCCCTTCGCATTCGCAAGGAGCCCGACGAGATCGGGTTGCTTCGCCGCGCCGCCCACGCCGCCGACCGCGTGGTCGCCCGACTCGCCGGCTTGGAGATGTCTTCCCTCACCGAACGGGAAGTAGCACGGATCGTCGCCGACTGGACGGTCGAGGAAGGCCACGACGTCGACACATTCAAGATCGTGGCGGCGGGACCCAACGGGGCATCACCACACCACGAGCCGACCGATCGGGTGATCGCCGAGGGCGACATGGTCATCATCGACTTCGGGGGTCGCCTCGGCGGCTACTGCTCCGACACCACCAGGACCTTCGTCGTCGAAGATCCGACGCCCGAGCAGCAGGAGGTGCACGCCGTGGTGCTCGCCGCCCAGCGGGCAGCCGCCCAGGCGGTCCGGCCCGGAGCGATCCCCGCGGAGATCGACGCCGCCGCACGTCGGATCATCGAGGAAGCCGGCTACGGGGAGTACTTCATCCACCGAACGGGCCACGGCATCGGCCTCGAAGTTCACGAACACCCCTACATCATCGAGACAAACTCGCAGCCGGTGGAGCCGGGCATGGCGTTCTCGATCGAACCGGGCATCTACCTGCCGGGCCGGTTCGGGGTCCGAATCGAGGACATAGTGGTAGCTACGGAAGACGGAGTGGAGATCCTCAACGATTCTGACCGCTCCCTCGTGCAAGTGAGCTGATCCTCGGGTTCGTCGTGATACTCAAATGGGTCTCGAGGACCCATCTACCGTTCGGGGCGGTGGGGTATCGTCTCTTCGGTGGGTTGGAGAGAGCAAACCGTTGTGGGGCGCCGCGTCTGGCAAGATCTGGCCAGTTGGTGGGACTCAACGCCAACAGTAAGGGCCAATCCCTATCTGCACACCGAGGTCCTCGACCTGTTGGCTGACGCTTACCTGCCCGACGACAAGGCGATAGTGGTTCTACTCCTCCTCCGCGATGATGAACCCGTCGCGGCACTCCCAATGCAACGCGGAAGAGGTTGGCCTCTGCGCTCGATCTCCGGCGACCTGATGGCTCCGATGGATGTCGTCCGTTCCGAGGGAGACGACGTGACTGAACGCGTGTCAGCGTGGCTCGACTCCCTTTCCGTTGCTCACTTCTACCACGTGGACGAGTCATCGATGATCGCCCGAGAGTTTCTCCACCGGGACAGGTGGGTATTGCGAAAGGCGACAGTATCCCCTTACATCCCACTCGACAAAGGGATCGAAGGCGTGTACTCGGTCCTGAGTTCGAAGTCCGTTAGCACCCTACGGCGGAAGCGCCGACGACTCCAAGAACTGGGTGAGCTTCGCTACGTCGATCACGTGGAGCCGGACGAAGTTGCTCCCATTCTGAAGGCAGGACTCGAGTTGGAGAAGGCTGGATGGAAAGGTAGAAAGGGCGTTTCCGTAGCGCAGCGTCCTCGATGGAATCGCTTCTATCGGTCACTGGCGGAAGTCGCTCAGAAGAACGGTTGGTTGCGACTGAGTGTCCTGTATCTGGACCATCGGATGATCGGCTTTCACTACGACCTCGCCTATGGCGATCGCCGCTATCTCAAGATCACCGCGTACGACGAGTCTCAGGAGCTCAGCAAGTACTCGCCCGGCACGCTGTTGCTGGAATCCGTTCTCGAGCGGTCATGTAAGGATGGCTTCGCTACGTTCGAGTGCGGTTATGGCGAGGCCGTTTGGAAGGATCGTTG
>DATGPZ010000147.1:0-6010 GCA_035304485.1 Acidimicrobiia bacterium
TTTCTCGGTTGCACAGAGGTGGTCGTACAACCGAAGCAGCCAGGGATAGGTGTCTCGATGACTGTGCTCAGGTGCGAGCGGATACAGCGGAACCGTGAAGGTCACACCGCCTCCGTCCGCCAGAGTGGAGACCATCCGCCACCGAGGGGCGTTCATGCCCTCGAAGAAGCCGCCTCCGTGCAGGTAGAGGACGTGACCATTCTCTCCGCTCCCCTCCCGAGGTGAGACCGTGTAGGTGGTCACCCCGTCCCAGATCCCTCGTTCGATCCGCCCGCTGCGGCCGATGCTCTCCGGTAGGTGACCATTCTGTCGCTCCCGAGATCGCGCCACGTGCTGCCGCAAGGCTTCCTCTGACGTGTAGATGCGTTTGCGCGATGCCCGCAGGACGCTCTTCAACAGGCTGTTCCGAACACTCAAGGTTCTCGACTCCCTCGATCAGGCGGCGGAGACCGACTCCATGCCGGCGGTCTGGCCGCCGATCTGTGAGTACCGCTCGCCGATCCTCTCGGTGAGCCCGACAGCTGCGAATCCAACGAGTAGGTGAGCCACTCGGATCAGCCAGTGGAGATCACCCACCAGTATCTGCGTCTGGGTCATACCGAACAGCGGCACCACAGGCGCGAGCGCCACCGCCGCCATGCCCATCACCCTGAGTCCGCTGGTCGACAAGCCAACGATGCCCGTGACCAACAAGGCCAGTGTCACCACAGCACCGAAGAAGATGTGGAGACCGATGAAGCTGATGTTCAGGAACCAATGCATCAGCCCAAGGGTCAGCGCTCCGATTCCTGCGGCAGGTCCAGCAAACTTGGTGATGCGAATGAGTGTCGCCATTGATTTCTCCGTTGATCCTTCGGGAGCCTCTTCGCAGGCTCGGACTTCTACTGAGCAAGAGCCCATCGGAAGCCGTGCACCTGCCTCATGGGCTCGAGGTGCAACGATTAGCGAGGATCTCCGAGGATGGCTTGAACGAAGTGGCTGTTCTTGAAGATGTCCGACGGTGTGATGCCGAAAGTCGCCCGGAAGACTCGGCTGAGGTGAGCGGAGTCGGCGAAGCCGGCGGTGTGTGCGGCTTCGGTGAGTGACGCGCCTCCCGCGCTGGCGACCATGGCAGCCAGCAGCCGCTGCCAGCGGAGGTAACTCTGGACTGACATACCCGTCTCCTCGCGCCACAAGTGGCGGAATCGGCTGGTGGAAAGATGAACCTCAGAAGCCAGCGCATCGATCGGCCGGAGCTCGTCGACCAGGAATCGGGGGGTCACGAGCGAGCGGGCGTGGGCGATGCGGGGATCGCCTTCGGTCGATGCGTTACCCGCTCCGAGGAGTTGTGTGAAGACGTACGAAAGGAGGGCTTCCCCGGCCTGTCGATCGATCGACCGTGTCTCCACTTCCAGGAAATGGGATCGAAGCTCAACCAGCAGTTCCGGAGGCAGGGAAGGAACGAGGGAGCCCGACGTGGCGCTGAGATGCCGGGCGAAATCCGCCAGAGCTCCGACCTCGCCCCAAATCTCGACGATCGGTATCCCTTCGGCGTCGAGCTCGTGGGCCACGTTGGGACCCACGACGAAACTCTCCTGCTCTAGAAAGGAATCACTCTCGGAGGTCCGTACCCGAAAGGGCTCGCCCACGCTGATGCTGATCTGGGTGGCGTAGTGCCGGTGCAGGTCGAGGGACAGACCGGGTCCGACGTAGACCGCCTGGATGGGCGGCCCTTTCGAGAAGACCACGGTTGCCGGCCGGTCGACCCATTGAGCCGCAGCGAGTGTCTCCTTCGACATGCCCTCGGCGGTCGAATTCGAGGAAGGTGGACCCACCTCTGCTGGTTCCGGTTCATGACCACTCTTTTGCACCTGTACATCCAACCGGTCTGGAACGGACGACGCCAATGATCTCCCTCTGCCAGCCACTCTGCGTTCAGCCGAGGTCCTCGTCCTGCTCTCGTGGCTGACTCATTCCTCCCCAGTCATGGTCGGTGCTGATTAGGTTCTGCGGATGACATTGCGTTTGGTGTCGGTGGACTTCGACGCCCGGGATCCGAGCCTGCCCGCCGCCTTCTGGGCCGAAATGCTGGACCGGGAGATGGTGCGTCATTCGAGCGGCATCCTGCTGCCCGGCGACGACACCCAGGTCGGACTCGGGTTCGTCGAGGCGGACACCGGGGAGTGGTCCGGGCCGAACCCGGTACACCTCCATTTGACCAGTTCCGACCTGGCGGACCAGCAGCGGACAGTCGACAGAGGGCTGGAACTGGGCGGGCGGATCATCCGCCAGGTGCCCGACGAAGGCCATGTGGTGATGGCCGACCCGGACCGGAACGAGTTCTGTGTGATCGAGCCCACCAGCGGCTTCTTGGAAGGCTGTGGCTTCTTCGGCGAGGTCACCTGCGAGGGATCCCGGGATGTCGGCTTCTTCTGGAGCGATGCTCTCGGCTGGCCTCTGGTCTGGGATCGGGGCGACCAGACGGCCATCCAGTCACCGAACGGCGGCACCAAGGTCTCCTGGGACGTACGGCCCGGACCGCCTACCTACGGCACCAGACGGCAGCGATTCCGGGTCGAGGCGACAGATCCAGAAGCGGAGGCTGCACGACTCACGACGCTGGGTGCGAGCGAGGCGGGTACGAGGGACGGGGACATCGTGTTGACCGATCCGGACGGCGGCGAATTCCTCGTCACCCGCGCCTAGGTTCGGCTGGCCGCCGCCAGACTTCCGGCGATGGCGGGATTGGAGGCCAGGTGGAGGTGGATGTAGCCGGCAGTGACGTTGTCGAGCGCGAAGCCGTCCCGAGTCTTCTTGCCGTCACTAGTCGTCACTTCGTAGAGGTTCGCTTCCATGTCCGAAGCGACGATGCGCGATTGGTGGAACTCCTGACCGCGGGCGAGGGTGCCCACCGGTCCGAGAGGTGAGTCGATGCAAGTGGTGACTTCGGCGTAGCTGATCGCCAGGTGGGCGGGATCCATGGCGATGTCGATCGGCAGGACCCCGACCATCCGGTAGGTGGCCCCGTCGACACTGGTGACCGATCGCGCCAGGTACATGAGTCCTCCGCATTCGGCGTGGATGGGCATGCCCGCGGCGGCCCGCGCTCTGAGCTCGTCTGCCAAGGAGGCGTTGCGGGCGAGCGTCTCCAAGGCGGATTCGGGGTAGCCGCCTCCGAGGTAGACGGCGGCGGTGTCCCGCGGCAGGTGAGCGTCGCTCGTGGGGCTGAACGGTGCGATCTCGAAGCCGGCCTGACGGAGCAGCGCCAGGTTCTCCTCGTAGTAGAAGCAAAAGACGTGGTCCATGGCTACTGCGAGCCGGGGACGTCGGCCTGGCCTCTGAGGTCGGTCACTCTCTTCGATCGGGAGACGGCGAGTGTCGGCGTCGGCGGCGATCCCGATGATGCGGTCGATGTCCAGACCCTCGGATGCGGCAGCGAGGGCAACCATCCGCTCGTTGGGTGGGGTCGGGTTCTCCTCGACGGTGGTGAGTCCCAGGTGGCGTTCGGGTACCTCCAGTTCAGGCGTGTGGGGAACGGTGCCGAGAACGAGGCCCCGAAGGCGCTCGGGGAGGGCGTCGAGGATCATCTGGGCATGCGTGTCGCTGCCGACCCGGTTCAGGATGCACCCGGCGATGCGCACGGCCGGATCGAAACCGAGGAGCCCGTCGAGGACTGCTCCGGTGGTGCGGGTCATTCCCCACACGTCCAATACGACGATCACCGGGAGCCCGAGCAGTTTGGCGAGGTGGGCGGCGCTTCCCTGCTCGGTGCCATCGGTTCCGTCGTAGAGTCCGCCCATCGCCTCCACCACCGAGATGTCGGCGTCCTGAGACCATCGACTGAAGCTCTGTCGTACCCCGGCGGCGCCCATCATCCACACGTCGAGGTTGATCGACGCTCGACCCGTGATCTCGCGGTGATATCCGGGGTCGATGAAATCCGGCCCGTGCTTGAAGGGCTGGACCGTCAGCCCTCGTCTCCGCAACCCGGCCAGGACCGCCCCGGTGACGGTCGTCTTCCCGGCGCCACTGTGGCTGGCGGCGATGAGCATCCCCGGCATCGTTGCCTCAGCTTCCCAACCGGGCAAGCCGGTACCGCGTCGTCGTGGCGTAGACAGGCTGGAGTCTCAGGGTACGGCGCTGCCAGGCCGGTGCCGTGTCGTCTGCCGGATTCTGAGTCAGAATCACCTGGCCGCTGCCATCTGCGTTCATCACCCAGACGTCGCTGGGTTGCTTGCAGCGAGGCTCAGCCGACGGATCACGGTCACCCTCCCTGATCTCGACTCGAAGGCGGTGGACTCTAGAGCCATCGGTGGGTCGGCGCCCTAACTGTTGATCATGCAGGCGAAACCATCGATCCGAGGGGTCAGCCTCGGTCGCCGCGAAGGTGTGCGATACACGCAGAGCTGAGGCGAGTCCTAATCGGACGACCATTCATTTCCCGCGGATCGCCCCGTCAGCCTCCCCGACCCGGCAAACCCGGAGCTGAGCCACCTGTCCCCCATTGTTCGACCTGCGGCGTTCGCGTCTGCGATCCTCGAGTTCATCTACCAACTCGAATGAGCTTCCAACCCAATGATCGGAGGAACACGTGATCTACGAGTTGCGCACCTACGTCGCCGCACCAGGCAAGATCGACGCCCTGAACAAGAGGTTCGTCGATCACACGCTGGCCATCTTCGAGCGGGTCGGCATCGAAGCGGTGGCGTTCTTCATCGATCGCGACAAGCCCGATCACCTGATATACCTCACCCGCTTCCAGGACGAGGAGCACCGACAGAAAGCATGGGCGACGTTCGGCGATGACCCGGAATGGCTCGAAGTCAAGAGGGAGTCCGAAGTCGACGGGCCGTTCATCGTCGATCGTGAACACGTGATCCTCGAACCGACCGACTACTCACCTCTGCGCTGAGAGGTCCGGCTACGCATTCTGCTCCGTTGAGACATGCAAGGCGCGGCCTCCGCTGCGATCGGGATGCGCACGCCAATCGCCCGCGTCGCAGCCATGAATCAGACGGTCCCGATCTGGGATCGTCGAGCGTGAGGATGCCGGTTCGGCCCCATCACATTCATCAACGCCCAGGACTCAAGTCTCTTCGCCTACCGACAGGTTGAACGCAGCCTGGGCGACGGCCTCGTTTTGCTCGACAACGGTGATCTCCACCAAGTGGTTTCCCGCGGCGTCACTCGAAGGTGTTCCGGAGATGACGCCGTCTTGGTCGATAGAGAGTCCTTCCGGCAAGCCCATGGCAGACCACTCGTACTCTCGGGTTCCGCCGCTCGCCCGCAATCTGAAGTCATAAGCTTCGCCCACGCGGGCGTCTGGAAGTGCGGTGGTGTCGATCATGAGCGGACATCCGTCCTGCCATGCCTTGTCGAGCGATGTGAGGAAGTCGCTGGTCTCCTCCGAGGCGGTGAGACAACCGTTCCCGCTCAGGTCCAAATGGTAGAGGGGCAGCCACCTCACCCCATCCGGGACAGGTCCCTCCAGGGAGTTGTTCGCCAAGGACAAGGTCAGCAAGTCACTGAGGTCAGCGAGGTTGTCGGGAACTGGCCCGGTGAATCGGTTGTCGCTGAGGTCTAGGTAATCCAGGTACACCCAATAGCCGATCCATTCAGGGATATCGCCTTCCAATTGGTTGCCTCCGAGGCTCAGCTGGGTCAAAAACATGATCTCGCCGAGGCTCTCGGGCAGCTCTCCGGACAGGCGGTTGTCGTCGAGGTAGACGAATCGCAAGAAGGGGATGTCGGCCAACTCAGGGGGGATGGGACCTTCGAGGTCGTTGCGCGCCAGATCGAAGGTCTCCAACTTCTCTAGTCGTCCAATTTCAGCCGGAATCGGACCTGTCAGTCTGTTGCCCGACAGGGATATGCGCTGCAATTCGGTGAGATGGGCGAGCTCTGGCACGAGAGTGCCTTCCAGCCCATCACCGACGAGGGTCGGCAAGGAGATGACGACGACATGGCCGTTGCCGCAGACCAGTCCCTTCCAGTCGCAAGGATCCCCACCGCCCCAGCTATCGGTGTCGCC
>DATGPZ010000148.1:0-4767 GCA_035304485.1 Acidimicrobiia bacterium
CTACGGCAAGGGCCCCGATCGGCGGCGGTTGGAGAGAGCAATCGCTCGGTGGGGCCTTCAGGACCGGGTGATTCTCCAGGGGGCCGTGCCGAGAGAGCAGGTCGTCGCGGCCATCGCCAGGGCGGGGGCGGTGGTCCACCCTGCCCTCCATGACGACTCCCCGCTCAGCGTCGCCGAGGCGCTATCCCTCGGGGTGCCATTGGTGTGCCTCGATCTGGCCGGCCCACCGGTGATCGCTTCCTATTGGCCCGACGTCCAGGTGAGAGCCGTTCGGGCAACGACCCCGAAAGCCACCGCTCGTCGAATCGCCGAGGCCATTGGCGAGGTCTATGGCAAGCGAAGCACGCCGGATGTGTCACCGCGAGAGCGGTTCGCCGAGTCGATCCTAACGGCTTACCGGGATTCGGTCCGATGAGACGCCTCGGTCCCGGAATGGTCGATGCCGGTGCTTCATCGGCCGCGACATTCGTAGCTGGTGTGGCTGCTGCCCGCATGCTGGATTTGCCGGAATTGGGCGTGTATGCGCTGGTCTTCGCCGGTCTCCTTCTCACCACGCAACTTCCAACGCAACTGGTCCTTTCACCTACCGAGGCGCGGTTGGTGGAGCGCCATGCATCCGAGCGCCCCGGGTTCCTCCTGAGTGCGGTGGCGGCGGCGATGCCATGGGCTCTGCTTGCGGGAGTGCTCACACTCGGCCTGGGCTTCTTGGTTGGGGACGACGAGGGCTCGGCAAGCCGGCTGGTCCTCACTGTCACCGGTGCCCTGGCGACCGTGTTCTCCCCGATCCAGGACCATGTTCGACGGATGCTTCACCTCGCGGGACGGCACTGGTCCGCTGCCTGGATCTCTGTCGCCCGGGCCGCGATCGTGGGTGTGTCGATCCTCCTCGGTTCGGTTTTCGACTTGCCGGCGGCTCTTCTCCCACTCGGATCCCTGGCCTTGGGAGACCTGTTCTCGATGCTCCCCGTGCTGCTGTCCCCCAACTCGCGAGCCAGTCGATTGCCGTTCCGCTCGTCCGATCTCCGCATCAGCGGCACATGGCTCCTCGTCAGCTCGCTTGCGGCGCCTGCGGCCGGTTTCATTGCGAGCTTCGCCGTCACGGTTTTCGCGGGCGAGAGTGCCCTGGGGCTTGCGGAAGCGGCTCGGGTCACCGCACAGCCGTTGCTGGTGCTCGCCGCAGGGATGGCGGCCGTGCTGGGACCGCAGGCGATGGAAGCAGCGCACCGAAGGGATCGGGCGAGGGCCAACGCCCTGACCCGACGAATGACGGTAATCCTGGGATCGGCGATGGTTCTCTACGTCGGCTGCACCCTTCTCCCCGAGAGCATCAACCCCGTGATGTGGGCGGTCGGCCCCAGGGCCTTCGAGCTCCCGTGGCTCACCCAGTTGAGCATCCTGGCCGCCGCCGCCAACGCGGTTGTCCTCTTGCAGCGATCCGAGCTCGTGGTCCTCGATCGGACGAAGTCCTTGGCCGGGTCGGAAGTGGTCGCCGGGGCGGTTCGCGGCGCCCTGGGAGCTACCGCAGCCTGGATCCACGCCTGGGCCGTGCCGGTGGGATTCCTGGCCGGGGGCTTGACGAGGGTCGCCCTCTTCAACCGGTCACTGCGGCAAGATCAGCGAGAGCTTGTCTAGGGTGAACCGGCCGGAACGTCGAGGCCCAACGCGGCCCACTGTTCCCTGGTGAGGCGCCTGGAACCCCACTGGAAGGGTCGGGAGCCGGCGACTTCGTAGGTGTTCTCTCGGAATACCAGAGAGCCCGAGCGGGTCACATCCGGCCCGCTCTGAATGACCACTCCGGTTACTCCAACCTTGTGGGAGATGACGTTGAGGGCAACCTCGAGGTTGACCAGCAGTGGGCCGTCGCGGTGCTCTTGGAGACCGACCACGCCGCCGTTGTTGCCGGAGACGATGTTGCCGGTGACGGTGACATGATCCGAGTTCGCGACGAGGATCCCGCCCATATAGAAGTCGTGAGCGTTGCCGGTCACGACATTGTCCCGGATGACCGCGGAACCGCTGATCTCATGGAATATGCCAGGGCCAGTGTTGTCGATCACCCTGTTGCCTTCATAAACCGTTCCGACATTCCTGTGATCCGTCCAAAGGCCTGGGCCATGGTTGTCGTGGACGTGGTTGTCGGCCACATAGAGGTCCGTAGTGCGGAGGAACTTGGTTCCGCCTGCCTCCCAGGAGGGATCGTATGAATCGTCCGGGTTGTTGTGGGCGATCTCGTTGCCGATCACTCGCGCACCGGAGCTGTCCTGGATCAGCACCCCGATCTGGTCGTTGTGGTGGATGAAGTTCCGATCGAGGACGGCGCCGTCTCCCCGGAGGTTCACCCCGGC
Source organism: Acidimicrobiia bacterium (assembly GCA_035304485.1). Taxonomy (GTDB): domain Bacteria; phylum Actinomycetota; class Acidimicrobiia; order Spongiisociales; family ZC4RG35; genus ZC4RG17. The sequence goes on from DATGPZ010000148.1 coordinate 2,346, forward strand.
CCCGGCGTTGTCCCGTATCTCGTTCGCTTCGAGCTGCCATCCCGGGCTGATGGTGTCCACTGCGCCGCGCTCCGGGGCATTGGCATAGTTCTGGATTATCAGGCCCCGAATAGTGACATTCGGGGCCGTGCCGGCGCTGTCGAGGAATGCGAACGGCACGACGCCGGCGCCATCGAGGATGGCGCCCGGCTCACCGAGGAATGTCTGACCTGCTTTGGGTATGACGTGGGCATCCGGGTCGTGGGATTGGTGCACTCCTGCCTGAAGGACGAACACCGCTCCGGGCTCACTCTGCTCGACCAGCTCCGCCAGATCGGTGCCGGGTGGGACGAAAACGGCGTCCTCGGGCCAGGTCGACGTCGAGGTCGACGCTGGGACAGTTGTCGTCGAGGGGAGCGAGGTGGTCGGTACTTCCGCATTCGGGGCGCTCGTGGTCGGAGCCGTATCTGACGGATTGGAGCAGCCCAACAGACCCGCGACGATGATCGCAGCAAAAGAGGCCATGCGGCGCCGGGCTGTCATAGTTCCACCCTGGGGAACTATGCCAGTGCAGGATGACTAGGGCGAAGGGTGCGTCAATTGAAGGAGCTGTTGACGTCCTGCCCTATGGCCTTCCACTCGTCGACGGTGAGACTTCCGCCCTTCCAGGAGAAGGGTCTGCCGCCTCCGACCGAGTAACTGTTCCCGTCGAATCGAATCGATCCGGTGGAAGCGACGTCTGTACCGCCGTTGTACACGAGGCCCGAAACACCGCCCGAATGGGAGACGTGATTCCCCGTGACGGTGAGGTTCACCGTGTTCGGGCTGCGATTGTCCTGGAGGCCGATGATGCCGCCGTCGTTGCCGCTCACCGTGTTACCGGTGACAGTCACGTCGGAAGAGTTGGCCACCAGGATCCCGCCCACGTAGAACTTGTGCGCGTTTCCACTCACGGTGTTGTTTCGGATCGTCGCCGACCCGGATATTTCGTGGAAGATCCCGGGACCCGCGTTGTCCCGTACGACATTGCCCTCGTAGAGCGTCCCCGTGTTGCTCCCGTCCGTCCAGAGACCCGGTCCGTTGTTGTTCAGGACCTTGTTGCCGCTGACGCGAAGACCACTGGTCTTGACGAACTTGGTGCCACCTGCCTCCCAGTTCCAGTCGTAGGCCCTGTTGGGGTTGTTGTTTGCGATCGTGTTGTTGACGACCCGACCACCGCTCCCCGAACCGAGGATCCCGATCTGGGCATTGTGATGGATGTTGCTGCCTTCGATGGTCCAGTTGTTCCCTCGGAAGTTGATGCCGGCGCCCGAGTTGCTGTGGACGTTGCACTGGATGACTCGCCAGCCGGACCGCGACGCATCAATGGCCCCGCGTTCTGCCGGATTGCGATAGTTGCGGATCTCGAGGCCGCGGATCGTCACATCGTTGGCGCCGCCGTTGTCCTGGAAGGCGTAGGTGGTCGAGCCTCCGCCGTCGAGGATGGCGCCGGGCTCCCCTAAGAAGGTGTTGCCTCTCTTGGGATCGATGTGGCGGGTTCCTCCCGGAGCGTGATGCACCCCGGCTCGCAGGTAGAACGTGGTCCCTGCCGGATGTCGATCTACGAGGCGTTGGATGTTCTCGCCCGGGTTGACCACCACAGCGCCATCGGGAACGCCCTGCGGCGGCGGGGTCTGTGTGGTGGGTGGCGCAGGTTGCGTTGTGGTGGGCTTTGGCTGGGTAGTGGCGGGTTTGGGCTTCGTGTCGGTTGACCTCGGCGTGGTCGAGGCCGGGGCCGACGACGACGTGGACGAGCTGGGGTTGGGTGCGCCCACGCCGCGCAGCGAGGGTCCCGCCGACTCGATGGTGTCGGGACTGGTGACCTTCGTCGTGGGCGACGATGCTGGTCCCTGGCTGGACCCGGGGGTCGATGAGGGCGGGCTGACTTGAGTGGTCGACGAGGTGTTGGCGGCCACTGGTGGCTCTCCCGCGGTGCTGTCGAAGTTGAGTGCGACTGCAGCGATCCCGAAGAACACGGTTGCGACCGTCGCCAGGGCAAGGACGATGCGAAGGGTATTGGGGGCGTGTTTCATCATAAGTACCTCGTTGGCGGTACTCCGTACCCATCGGCCCTCGAGCGAAACACTTGAGAACAACCATTCGAAGATGGCCAGCGTCCTGGCGGGGCGACCCGGCTTTACTTCTCACGATGGAGATCATTGGACTCGGCGTCGATCTCGCCGAGGTGAGTCGTGTCGCCGATCTGCTGGCCCGGTATCCCCGGTTCGCGGAGAGATGCTTCACCGATCACGAGCGCGAGTACGCGTTTCGCTTCACCAAGCCGGAGCGACGCCTGGCCGCCCGCTTCGCCGGCAAGGAGGCTGTGATGAAGTCCCTCGGCACCGGGTGGCGCCGCATCCGCTGGACCGACGTCGAGATCACCGGCGGGGGGAAGCCCACCGTG
>DATGPZ010000149.1:0-26523 GCA_035304485.1 Acidimicrobiia bacterium
GGCGGATTGTGCCCACACCGACTACCTGGTGGCGGTGACAGGTAGCGACGAGGACAACCTCGTCGCCTGTCAGCTGGCCCGCACGGCCTTCGGCTGCGAGAAGGTCCTCGCCCGGGTCAACGACCCGCGTAACGAGGCCACGTTCGCCGCTCTGGAGGTCCCTCGGGTCTCCGTCACGGACCTCTTGGTTCAGATCCTCAGCCAGCACATCGATGTCGGCGTCGAAGGGCGACTGGCCGCGCTGGGTCGAGGAGAGGCCGCCCTCATCGAGATACGGGTACCGGATGATCGGCTGCCGGCGGCGGTGGCGGCTCTCGGGCTCCCCGATGCAACCATCTTGGCCGCCATCCGGCGCGGCGACGACCTGATCATCCCGACCGGGACCGACCAGGTGCTTCCGGGTGACCACGTGATGCTGGTGACGTATCTGCACAACGAGGCCGAGGCTCGGGCTGTCATCCGCGGAGAGTACGGATGAAGCCGCCCTCCCGGCCACAGATCCGGGCGTCCGACCTATGGGGTGTCCTGCTACATCTGGCATCGGAGCTCGGCGCCCTGGCTGCTCTCGTCGGGATCTCCACTGTCCTTGCTTGGGCGCTCCTCCAGCTCTGATGCTCCTCCGTCCTCATCGTGAAGACGTCGCCGCGATCCTGTACTACCAGGGAAGGGTCATGTGGTTGATGGCCGCCGCCGGCCTGATCCCGGCCACGGTCGCGATGCTGGCCAGTGAATGGCGGCCTCTGGGTTGGTTCCTGACCATGTCGGGAGTGGCGGCGCTCGGTGGTGCAGCCACGGATCGTCTTCGTCCTGCATCGCAACTCCGCTGGGGAAACGGGATGGTGGTCGTGGCTCTCACCTGGCTGCTGGTTCCGGCCGTGAGCGCCATTCCCTTCGCCCTCAGCGGGCACTTCCGGAACGTCCTGGACGCCCTGTTCGAGGCGATGAGCGGCTTCACCGCCACCGGCCTTTCGGTGATGGCCGACCTAGACCACAGCCCCGTCTCGCTGACGGTGTGGCGCCAGACCACCCAGTTCCTCGGAGGTCAGGGAATCGTCCTCGCCGCCCTCACCCTGTTCGCCGGTGGTGGCATCCTCGCTCTCTACCAGGGAGAGGGCCGTGACGAGCGGATCTTCCCATCGGTTCGCTCGACCTCCCGCTTCATCTGGCTCGTGGCCGCCTGGCACGGTCTGGTCGGGATCGGCATCCTGTGGTCGTTGGGCGTCTTCCACCTCGGCTACAGCCCGGGACGGGCGCTCCTCCACGCCTTCTCGATCTTCGTGGGAGCCTTCGACACGGGCGGTTTTGCTCCCATGTCCACCAGCCTCGCCTACTACCGATCGGTTGCGGTCGAGCTGGTCACCATGTGGCTGATGCTGGCCGGCGCCATCTCCTTCGGAGTCCACTATGCACTGTGGCGCGGACCTCGGCGGGTCCACCGAAACCTGGAGACCCGAACGCTGGCCGGTTCCCTCGCGGCAACGACGGCCCTCCTCTTGGGAGGACTCGTGATGACGGGCGCTTACGGCGACGTTGCGAGTCTGGTGAGGCGTGGTCTGTTCCAGGTCCTGTCGGCCCACACCTCGACCGGTTTCGCCACCGTCGGGACCTCTGATTTGCTCGCCTGGGGCGGTTTGGCGTTCGCAGCTATCGCCACTGCGATGGCTCTGGGGGGCATGGGGTCGTCCACTTCCGGAGGGGTGAAGGCACTGCGTGTCGGTCTGACGTTGAAGATCCTGGCCAACACCGTTCGCGAGGTGTTGCTCCCCGAACACTCCGTGATCGGGAGCTCCTTCTATCAGAACGGCCGGAAGGAGCTGACCGACCGTCTCGCCCGCTCCGTCATGGCCATCAGCCTGCTCTTCGTGGCTCTCTACCTGTTCGGCGCTTTGATCGGCTTGTTCTACGGCTATCCGCTCGACGACGCCTTGTTCGAATCCGTCTCCGCGGCGGGAACGGTCGGGCTGTCGGTCGGCATCACCCAGCCCGGCATGCCGGTGGGGCTCGAGACCACCTACATCTTCCTGATGTGGGCGGGCCGCCTCGAGTTCATCGCACTGTTCGCTCTGGTCGGCTTCGTGGTCGCCGCCGTGAGGGGCCGATGAGCCGGCTCATCGCGCTCGTGACCTGTTTGATGGCGATACCGCTCGCGTCTCTCGGTGCGGAGTCTTCCGCCACGACGGTGCAGGGGTTGCTGGCGGATCCCGAGGGTTGGGACGGCCGTCATGTGGTGGTGACCGGGGAGCTCGTCGGCGACTACTCGTTCCGGCCCGAGGGCGCCTGGATCCAGGTCAACGACGACGTCTACGCGGAGGCTCCGGTGCCGGCGGGCGGCGAGGCCGAGACTTTCAACTTCGGGCTTGGGGCCTTGACGCCGAGTGACCTCGCTCGAGGTCTTCCAGCTCCGGGACGCTATGACCGCCGTGGCCCTGTCGTGCGACTAGAGGGGACATTCCGCCACTCGGATCCCCGATTCCAGGGTGAGACCTTCCTGGAGGTGGACGACATCCTCGTCCTCGAGCCGGGCAGTTCTATCCCCGATGCCGGACCCGACGGGTGGCTCGTCGTCGGCGGAGTGTCGATCGCGTCGGCGTTGGTGATCCGCCGCCGGTCACGAGCCAGTCGGTCATGACTCGAAAACGACCAGATCGTCGCGATGGATGGCTTCCTCGCCTCCCCGACGCCCCAACCTCTCTTTCAGTTCGGCAGCCGGCATCCGTGCCAGTCCCCTGCCCAACGTCCGCCCTGACGCTGACACGATGTCGATCGTTGCCCCGGTTCCGAAGCCTCCGCTGACCGCGGTCACCCCCACCGGCAGCAACGAGCGGCCCCCGCCGACGAGCGCCCTGGCGGCTCCATCATCGACGGTGACAGACCCGGACACCGGCTGGCAGAAAGCGATCCACAACTTCCGGGCCGGAAGCGAAGTGCGACGCGGCTCGACCCATGTGCCTACCTCATCGCCAGAGATGATCGCCTGGAGGGAACTCCGGGACTCGGCCACGACCGTCGGGATGCGCGAAAAGGCCGCGATGCGAGCAGCCGCCACCTTGGAAGCCACCCCACCGGATCCCAAGGGGCCACCACCACCCCTCAACTGATCGAGGACCTCGTCAGCGTGGTCGACGGCCGCCAGGAACTCGGCTTCGCCAAGACGCGGGTCGGACGAAAAGAGCCCCAAGGTGTCGGTGAGAAGCACTAGCAGGGAGGCGCTCACGAGATGGGAGACGATCGCAGCCAACCGGTCGTTGTCACCCAATTTGAGCTCGTCGATCACGACCGTGTCGTTCTCGTTGACGACCGGTATCACACCCTCCGCGAGCATCCGACTCATCGCCTGCCGTGCGAACAGGTACTGCTCGCGGTTGGCCAGCACGTCTCGGGTGAGAAGGATCTGGCCCGCCACCCGACCATGGGTCGAAAACGCCTCCGAATAGCGGTGCATGAGACGCCCCTGACCGACCGCGGCGGCCACCTGCAGTCCGGGCACGTCAGTCGGTCGCGTTTGCATTCCGAGGGCCGACATGCCCGCTGCCACCGCCCCGGAAGACACCAGCACGGTCGGGTAGCCCTCGTCCCAGGCCATGGCCACTTCCGCGGCTATACGCTCAACAGCCTCGTCGTCGAGGACGCCATCGGGTCGGACGAGACTCGACGAACCCACCTTGACCACCAGGCGGCCGTTGGGACCGACGGGCCGTCTCACTCTTCCTCCTCACCGGCTGGGCCCGGATGGGTGTATTCGAATGTCAGCTCACCGATCCGGACCTCGTCGCCCTCGTCGGCGCCTGCCTCGGCCAACGCCCGGTCCACACCCAGACGGGCGAGCCGCTCGGCCGCCATGGCGGCAGCCTCGGGTTGTGTCAGGTCGGCGAACGCGACCGCGCGTTCGGCTGCGGTACCGACGACGCGCCAGCCATCTCCTTCCCGTTGGACCGTGAAAGGAGCCATCGCCGGCCGATGTAGAACGTAGCCGGGACGTTCAGGCGTTGCCCGCCGGGCGGTGTCCACCAGGTCGGCGACCGCATGCAGGAACTCGGGAATCCCGGCCCGTGTGACCGAGGAGATCGACATCGCTTCCGGCACCTCGACCTGCGCCTCCTCGGCCTCGGGGAGGTCGGCTTTCCCGATCACAACCAGCCGGGGACGTTCCGCCAGTTCCTTCGAGTACCGCTCCAACTCGCTCACGAGTATCTCCAACTGACGAGCAGCGCTGTGCTCCTGAGCGGGCGACGGGTCGAGCAGGATCACCATGGCCCGGGCCCGCTCGGTGTGACGGAGGAACTCGTGACCCAGACCCCGGCCTTCCGCCGCGCCTTCGATGAGGCCCGGTATGTCGGCCAGGACGAATTCGCGGTCGTCGAGAGAGACCACCCCGAGATTCGGCTCGAGGGTGGTGAAGGGGTAGTCGGCGATCTTGGGCTTGGCGGCAGACACGACCGAGATCAGTGTCGACTTGCCGGCGTTCGGGAATCCGATGATGGCGGCATCGGCCAGCAGTCGCAGTTCGAAGACGAAGCTGGCTTCCTGGCCATACTCTCCCTGCTCGGCCACCGAGGGAGCACGATTGGAGGGAGAGACGAACGCCGCGTTGCCCCTGCCTCCACGGCCACCTTCCACGAGTGTGACCGACTGTCCCTCCGCCACCAGGTCGGCGATCAGGGTTCCCGAGTCGTCGTAGATGGTGGTCCCGGGTGGGACGGGCAGATAGAGGTCATCACCGTTCCGCCCATGCTGGAGATCACCCTGTCCATGGGTGCCATCACCAGCGCGATGATGGGGGTTGCGCTGGTATCGGAGCAGCGTGGACATGCCTTCGTCTACGTAGGCGATGACGGATCCGCCTCGCCCGCCATTGCCGCCATTGGGACGCCCTTTGGGCAATCCGCGTCGACGAACGAACGAAGCTACCCCGGCGCCGCCATTGCCGCCGCGCACATGGACCCGAACTCGGTCGACGAACATGGCGCGCCGGGCAGGCGCTCAGGCCTCAGTCGACGAGAACGTCGACGAGGCGCCTCTGGTTGCGCTTCGCGTACCGGACGGTTCCCGAGGCGAGGGCGTACAGGGTGTCGTCGCCACCTCGACCGACGTTCTGTCCCGGATGGATGCGGGTTCCGCGCTGGCGCACGATCACGGCACCGGCGTTGACTACCTGACCGTCGAACACCTTCGGGCCCAATCGCTTCGCGTGCGAATCACGCCCGTTCTTGCTGGAACCACCGGCTTTCGTCTTGGACATCTCTTCACTCCTCTTCGGAGGCGGCCTCGGGAGTGGACGCCGCCTCTTCTTTGGCCTTGCTTGCGGTCGACTTCTTGCTCGTGCTGCGAGCCTTCTTGGGCTTCAGGTCGATGGCGGTGATCTCGACCTGGGTGTAGGTCTGACGATGACCACCGCGGCGGCGGTAGCCCGTCTTGTTCTTGTACTTGAAGATGTCGATCTTGTCGCCCTTGACCTCGCCCAGCACCTTGGCGGTGACCTTGGCGTCGCTCAGGGCCGATGCGTCACTATGGGTGGTGCCGTCGTCTTCGACGATCAACAGCGGTCGGAACTCGACCGTATCTCCGGCGTCTTTCAGTCTCTCGACCTCGATGACGTCACCGGATTGCACCTTGGCTTGTTTGCCACCAGCGCGAATGATGGCGTACATGAATACCTCGCGGAAGGGGGATTACGAGGAGAGTTTAACAGTCGCCGGCACCGGGTGGTAAGTGACTCAGCGAGTGGTGAGTGGTAAGTGGTAAGTGGTAGGTCACGTCTCGCGTCGACCGCGTCTCCTCTCGGTCCGCTCGTCGCGTCTGTGGTATCGGTGGTCCCCGAGTCTGCGTGTCGGGTGTCGGACTGGGTCGTTGAAGGGCCCGGGTCGAACTCGCGGTCTACTCGGTGTCGACCGCCGCGCCGACGACAGGAAGCCCTTCTTTCACCGCTTCCTCGTTCAGCAGCACTCCTCTGCCTTCGCAATGAGGGCACGGCTCGGAGAAGTGCTCCAGCAGTCCCGCCGAGACGTTCTTGCGAGTCATCTCGACCAGACCGAGGTGTGACACGTCGAACACCTGGGTCCGGGTCTTGTCCTTGGCCAGAGTCTCTCGGAGCCGACGCAGAACCAGTTGCTGGTTCTTCTCCTTCTCCATGTCGATGAAGTCGATGACGATGATGCCGCCGATATCGCGCAGGCGAAGCTGACGCCCGATCTCCTCGGCTGCTTCCAGGTTGTTCTGTAAGACGGTCTCCTCGAGGCTCGAGGAGCCAACGAACTTCCCGGTGTTGACGTCGATCACCGTCAACGCCTCGGTCCGGTCGATCACGAGGTGGCCACCCGAGGGCAGGTACACGCGCCGCTCCAGGGCCTTACGGAGCTGATCGTCGACGTGATAGCGCTCGAAGAGGGGCAGCTCGTCCTGGTACAGCTGGACCTTCGACACCAGATCGGGGGCCGTGGCCTGGAGGTAGGAGACGACCTGCTCGTAGGCCTTCTCGTCCTCGACCAGCATCCGGCGGAAGTCGGGCGTGAAATGCTCCCGGATGACGCGGATCAAGAGGTCGGGTTCTTCGTAGATGACGCGCGGAGCGCCGCCTCCCTCCGCCTTGGACTTGATCTCTTCCCACGACTTGACCAGTCGCGAGATATCGGCCGCGATCTCCTCAGCGGAAGCATGGAGGGCAGCGGTGCGAACGATCACACCGAAACCCTCGGGCTTGACCTTGTCGATGATCTCGCGCAGGCGAGTTCTCTCTTCTTCCGGAAGACGACGGCTGATTCCGTTGGTGTCGGAATCGGGAACCAGTACCAGATACCGGCCCGGCAACGAAGGAGTACCTGTCAGGCGTGCACCTTTGGCTCCCATCGGGTCTTTGACCACCTGGACCAGCACCTCGTCGCCCTCCTCCAGGCTCTCCTCGATCCGGGGGTGGCCGTTGCGATGCTTCTTCTTGTCGTAGGCGACATCGGCGGCGTACAACACACCGTTCTTGGCCGCGCCGAAGTCGAGGAACGAGGCTTCCATGCCGGGTAGCACGTTGCGAACCTTCGCCAGGTAGATGTTGCCCACCATCGAACTGCTATCCGGCCGGGCCACGTAGTGCTCGACCAGGACAGGCCCTTCCAGGATGACGATCTGGGTCGAACCGTTGGAGGCGCGCACCAGCATCTGGCGTCTCCCCACGTCGGTGGGGATGATGATCTCTTCTTCGATCGGCCGCCGACCGTTGGAACGGCCCTTGCTGCGGGAACTCTGCTCTCTGGGAGCGGTCCTCTGCTGCTGCTTCTTCTTACTGCGGTCTTTGGAGGAGGACTTCTTGTTGGTGCGGCTGCTGCGTTGCTTGCCGCTGGGTTCCTCTACTCGCCGAACCTCGACGGTCTGACCGCCAATTCGAAAGATCTTCCGCTCTTCGACGACCTCCCCCTCGGAGGTCGATTTCTTGAGCACCGTGGGGGTGCGACGGCGAAAAAGTGCCATTCAGACTCACTCCTATGAATCAGTTGATGAGATGCCCGTTCGCGGGACCTGGCTACGCGAATCGGTGGGCAGCGGAGGTGCACAGGTGACAACGACCCTTCAATGCGGATCGAATGATTTCGGCCGATCCCGGTCCGGGGGGACGGGAGCCGGCGGATGAGAGAGCACAGAGGCGTCACCGTCAACTCCGAAGGGCGAACCGCGAAAACGCGGTGATTGCCCAGATCTTAACAGATTTGCGTCTCCGAGCGGATTCAGCCGATGGCGAGTTCGGCCTGCTGACCCTCCTCGGGCGAGTAGCAGTGGCGACACCGAGCCTCGTATGCCCCGGTCGCTCCCAGGACCACCAGGTCGTCTGAGCGGACGATCCGCTGGGTGTAGAGAGCGGGACCACCGCACCTGTGACAGACGGCCAGTGACTTCGTGACGTACTCGGCCCGACCGCACAGTTCCGGGATGGGGTGGAAGGGCCGGCGGAGGTAGTCGAGGTCGAGTCCGGCCACGATCACCTGGACGCCAGAGGAGGCCAGCCGATCTACCACATCGACCAGGCCATCGTCGAAGAACTGACCTTCGTCGATTCCCAGTACCTCGGTCCGGTCTTCGACCTTCTCCAGGAGTTCGTTGGAGTCGTCGACGGGGATGGCAGCCACGGAAAGCGAAGAGTGAGAGACGATCTCGGTCGTGGCGTAGCGGTCGTCGATAGCGGGCTTGAAGACTTGGACGGGTAGACGGGCGATGGCGGCGCGTGTCACGCGCCGAATCAACTCTTCGCTCTTGCCGGAGAACATGGGTCCGCAGATGACTTCGAGCCATCCCCGATCCCCGCGGTGCCACATCATGACCGGGAGCGTAGTGAGGTGTCGAGCGGCGGGCGGTAGGTGGGTGGTAAGTGGTGAGTGGCAGGTGGTAGGTGGTAGGTGGTAAGTGGTAGGTAGCTGACCGGACGGCCAGGTGGGCCTCTTCACCAGTCCTCCCCACCACTCGGTCCGCGTCTTCTCGGTCGTCAGAGGTTTCAGCTCGAGTTCTAGTTCGATCCCGGCTTTCGACTCTCAGACCACGTAGTGCTCGCCGGGGACGGGCGAGCGACGCAGCCAGATGGAATTCACCACCCCCAGGGCGAAGGTGAGGGCGAGGAACGCCGAACCTCCCAGGCTCAAGAAGGGCAGCGGGAGACCCGTGACGGGGGTGATCCCCATCGTCATGCCGATGTTGATGAAGACGTGGAACACGAACGTCGAGGCGACACCGACCGCGATCAAGGCTCCGAAACGGTCCCGAGCATTGGAGGCGATGACCAGGATCCTCCAGATCAGGATCATGAACGCCAACAGGACCACCAATCCACCGACGAAGCCGAGCTGTTCGGCAACGGCGGTGAAGATGAAGTCGGTCTCCTGCTCCGGGACATATTGGAAATTGGTCTGCTCTCCCTGGAACAGGCCCTTGCCGAACAACTGGCCGGAGCCGATCGCCAGCTTGGATTGGGCGAGGTTGTAGCCGATGCCCTGGGGGTCGATCGTCGGATCGAACAGGACCTTGATGCGATCCATCTGATAGTCCGCGATGGCACCGGTCTGGAACAACGCCACTATTGCGCCGATCCCGAGAACCGTGAGCGTCACCAGCTGACGCCAGGTGGCTCCCCCAGCGAACAGCATGGCCATCGTCAGGAAGACGAAAACGATCATCGTCCCCAAGTCCGGCTGCTGGTAGATCAACAAGGCCGGAACCGCGATAGTGACGATCACCAGACCGATCTTGGGCCACGTCAGAGTCGGTCGATCGTCGTCGCGGCTGTGCGGGGCGAGGATCGAGGCGAGGGCGAAGATGACCACGACCTTGGCCACTTCTGCCGGTTGGAGATCCGTGAAACCGAAGTCGATCCACCGCTTGGCACCGTTGCGCTCCGGAAAGAAGAAGACCGCCACGAGCATCAACAGGGTTGCGCCGTACATGTATGGGGCCAGCGCCCGGTACTCCCGGTAGTCGATGGCCGAGGCGACCAGGTAGAGAACGATGCCGAGAGCCACGAAGATCATCTGGCGCTCCATCGAGACGGTGCCGACGTTCCGCGTGGCCGAGTAGATCATCACGAGACCGAACACGGCGAGGAGCGTCATCGTGGCGAACAGAACCCAGTCGGGGCGGTTCTGGCGCCTCTCCCCGACGGCTTCCCGGGCGGCTCGGACGAACGTCGCCATCAGTCGGCCTCCGCTCCGGCGAGGATCGGGGTGGGTTCGTTGCCCATCAGGTACTGCATTATGTGACGCGCGACCGGGGCGGCGATCTGTCCACCGCTCCCACCTTCGTCCAACACGACGACCACGATGTACTGAGGATCCGAGAGGGGCGCGACCCCGACGAACCAGGCGTGGTTGTCGCGGTTCCGTGTGGTCTGTCCGGTCCCGGTCTTGCCACCGACCTCTTCGACGCCTTCTCCGAAGTCCGCGAAGGCGACCCGGGCCGTTCCCGACGAGACGACCCGGCCGAGATCGGTGAGCAGGGATCGACGCACCTCCGGGTCGATGTCGACCGTGCGCACCACGTTCGGTTCGTGGCGATCCAGCACCTCACCGGATCGGTCCTGGATCTGGCTCACCACCGAGGGCTGGAGGACGTCGCCCCCGTTGACGAGGGCCGCATAGGAGACCGCCACCTGGATCGGGGTGGCGGTCAAGGCCCCCTGGCCGATCGCCATGTCCATCAGATCGCCACCGAGAAACGGAGAAGCGAGGTCCAACCGATCCGGCGAGAGCCGGGGTGGACTCGCTGGGTTCTCCAACTGGTACTCCTTCCATTCCTCGAAGAGCTCCGGGGTGGGAACGATCCCGGCTGCCTCGCCGGTCAGGTCGATTCCCGTGGGCTGTCCGTAGCCGAGTTGCTCGGCGAAGTCCTGCAGGATGTTCTGGCGGTCCGTTCCCCGGTACTCCCGGTAGGTCCCGAGCCCGATGGACCAGAAGTAGATGTTGCAGGACTGCTCCAGGGCACCGTGGGCGTCGAGCCAACCCTTGTCATCGCGGTACCAGTCGTGTTTGACCTGCTGGGAACCGTCGGAGAGGTCGAAGGCGATCTCACCGTCGCAGTGGACGGTCCGGTTGTCGGGGTCGACTCCCTCCTCACCCTCGGGGAAAGGAAGCTGGAACTGCTCGGCGGCCGTGTAGGTGACGGCTTTGAAGGTGGAGGCAGGCGGGTAGAGACCGCCGACGGCCAGGTTGTTGAACGCCCGGCTCTCTCGCAGCTCGTCGAATGTCTTCTGATCCAAACCGGACACGAACTGCTGGGGATCGAAGGTGGGGTGGGAGGCCAGGGCGAGTACCTCGCCGGTCTTGGCGTGGAGGACGACGGCTGCGGCTCTCTCGGTCTCCGAGAAGACATCTTCACCCTTGGCGAGGGCATCCGCCTTCACCTCGTTGGACAGGTCGATGCCTTCCACCAGCGCCCGGCTCACCACCTCCTGCAACTGGAGATCGATGGTGAGATAGAGAGTGTTCCCGATCTGAGGAGTCGTCTCGGGTTTCGTCTCTACGATCTCGCCACGCGCCACCCGGAACTCGGCTATGCCCGGTTCACCTCGGAGTTGGTCGTCATAGACGGCCTCTACTCCGAGCTGACCGATGCGGACCGTCGGATCCAGGTCTGGATTGCGCTCCAGGTCGCGGCTGGTCGGGAGACCGAGATGGCCGGTGACATGTGCGAGATCTGGTCCGGCGAGATACACCCGCTCGGGGACCTTCACGATCTCCACCCCCGGCAGGTCCTCCAGGCGGTTGGCCAACTCGAAGGCCGTCTCCACCGAGACGGCTCCCACCGAAAAGCGACCGTTGATTCCCGCCGCCTCGTACATGGCGTCGATTTCGGCGGCCGGGATTCCGAGGATGGCGGACAGGCCCTGCACGACCGTGTCGCGCTGGGCCCGCGGGATGAAAGTGCGGTCGACCTCGACGGCCGGAACGTAACGGCTGGTCACGACGAGGTTGCCGGAGCGGTCGTAGATGTCGCCTCGCGGAGCCTCGTACACCCGCGTCTGCCACTTCTGCTCTTCGGCTTCCTGGGTGATCGTGGCACCCTCGGCCACCTGAACGAACCACAGCCGCAGGGCGAGGATCACGAACATGGCGACGAAGGTGATACCGAGCGTCGCCAGCCGGAGGCTGTACTTCATATGAGCCCCCGAGTCCTTCCTGTGATCAGACGGTTGAGCAGCGGTGCCACGGCAAAACTCACGACCAGATTGCTCAGTGGGACGAACACGAGCCGACGGCCCAGGTCGGTAGCGACGAGTCCGCCCTGCCCGAAGAGAGTACCGAGAAGTAGGAACAACACCACCCCGACGAGGGTGAGGAGTCCCGCCCAGATCGCCACCGCCACCGGGCCGATGTCGACCCGATGAACCGTGCGAACGGCGAGAAAGGCGATGACACTGAACACGGCTGCCCTCAGCCCCAGGAGATTGGAACTGAGCAGGTCCACGATCAAGCCACCGGTGAAGGCCATGACCAGCACGCCTTCACGCCGCATGTCCGTGATGGCGAAGAGAATGGAGAGAAGGAGGACGAGATCGGGCGTGAAGATCCGGAAGCGGACGAACAGAGTCGTCTGCAAGACGACGGCCACGACCAGAGAGAGGAGTGCAAAGCCGAGCGCCCGGGGCCTCATCCGTCGCCCTGAGTCGTGTCGGTCCCCTCGTCGGTAGTGGTGGTCTCGCCCTCTTCACCTTCGCCGTCGCCTTCGCCCTCGTCTTCCGGCACGGTCGTCACCGTGGTCGTCGTGACCGACGTCGGATCCGGCGGCCAGGCCAGCACCACGACCACCCGGAGCGAGTCGAGGTCCGTATACGGCATCACCGAGGCAGTGAGAGCTGTGGACTCAGGCTCGGCGTCGGCGACGATCTGACCGACGGCCAGACCCGGTGGGAAGGTGTTGGCCGAAGTGACGACCTGGTCGCCTTCCCTTACGGGCTCGCGTGCGTCGTAGATGTCCAGCCGCATCTCCGCCAGCCCGGGATTGGCACTGAGCAAGCCGGTCTGGGAGCCGACCAAGACGCTGACCTGATTGCGGCTGCCCTGGATCGGCACCACGCTGGCGGTGTTCGGTGAGGCCTCGTCGACGGTGCCCACCACGAACCCATACACGTCGATCACAGGTTGACCCTCGAGCACTCCGTCGTTCACGCCCTTGTCGATCTGGAAGGCGAGGTCGAACTGATCGGCCCGGCCGATGACGTTGGCTGCCGTCCTCGCCACTTCAGTCGTCTCCAGGTCCAGCCCGTGGAGCGCTTCCAGTGCTTCCAGTCGAGCCAGGTCGTCCCCGGCTTCGGCCAGGGCGGCCTGGGCTCTCGCCAGCTCCGCTCGCAGCGCCTCGTTGGTCTCGCGCAGTGAGGCGATGTCAGAGACACCGTCGAGGAAGTCGGCGATGGGATCCACCACGAAGGCGGCACCCCGTTGGAGCGGAGCGATCAGCGTTTGCGTTCCCCCCCGGATGGTCCCCACCACTCCCTCACCGTCGGTACGGATATCGAAGGTCATGAGCAGGATCGCCACCACCACCAGGGTGACGAAGGTGGGCAGAGTGTGGTCGGGTCTATCCAGACTGCTCATCGGTGCTCGAAACGGCTACTGGGCGCCGACGCGGCTCGAACGCCCACCTCGGTCTCAGGGGCGGGACGACGAGACCAGGACGCCCTGCAGCGTGTCGAACTCTTCCAGGCACTTACCGGACCCGAGCACGACCGACTGGAGAGGCTTGGCGGCAGTCACGATGGGCATACCGGTTTCGGAGGCGAGACGATGATCGAGGCCGACCAGCATGGCGCCGCCGCCGGTGAGCACGATCCCGCGCTCGACGATGTCTGCGGCCAACTCGGGAGGGGTCTTGTCGAGGGTGTACTTGACGGCGTCGACGATCCCCTGGGTGGGCTCGTCGATCGCCTCGCGGATCTCGGGACTGGTGAGGGTCACGGTCTTCGGCAGGCCGGTGACCAGGTCGCGGCCCCGCACCTCTGCCGATGGCTCATCGGCGTAGGGCCAGGCGGATCCGATCGCCATCTTGATCTGTTCGGCCGTCCGCTCTCCGATGAGCACGTTGTGCTCCTTTTTCACCCAGTCGATGATCGCCTCGTCCAGTTCATCGCCCCCCACCCGGATCGACCGGGACACCACGATCCCGCCCAGCGAGATCACCGCCACCTCGGTGGTCCCGCCACCGATGTCGACGACCATCGATCCGGACGGCTCTCCAATCGGAAGGCCCGAGCCGATGGCGGCGGCCATCGGCTCCTCGATGGTGTATGCCCGTCGTGCCCCGGCGTGATAGGCCGCCTCTTCGACGGCGCGCCGCTCCACCGGCGTGATGCCAGACGGAACGCAAACCACGATGCGGGGTCGAGCCCATCGCCGGCGATGCACCTTCTGGATGAAGTAGCGGAGCATCTTTTCGGTGATGTCGAAGTCGGCGATGACGCCGTCGCGGAGGGGACGGATGGCGGTGATGGTGGCCGGGGTACGACCGATCATCCGCTTCGCCTCCATGCCCACGGCGAGCGCTCGTCCATTCTGTGAATTGATGGCGACCACGGACGGCTCGTTCAGCACGATGCCCTGTCCGCGTACGAACACGAGCGTGTTGGCGGTGCCGAGATCGATTGCCATGTCCTGGCCGGCGAAGGAGAAGAGAGTTTCGGCCATAGACCTTCCCTAGGAAAAACCAGAGTGTAGGCCCGCACCTGCTATAGGCGCCATTCAGCGCCTCAACCGAAGAAGATCCCGAGTTCCCTGCTGGCGCTCTCCGGTGAGTCGGACCCATGCACGAGATTCTCGGTGACCTCGATCCCGAAGTCTCCCCGTATCGTGCCCGGTGCCGCCTCTCGCGGATTGGTGGCACCCATCACGGTGCGAGCCACCGAGACCGCGGACTCACCCGACCACTCCATCGCCACCACGGGCCCCGAGGTGATGAACTCCAGGAGGTCGGGGAAAAACGGCTTCTCGACGTGCTCGGCGTAGTGACGACGGGCGAGATCCTCGTCGATCGTGAGAGATCTGATGCGTTCGAGCCGCAGGCCCTTCCGCTCGAAACGTCCGATGATCTCTCCGACCAGCCCCCGGCGGACGCCGTCGGGCTTGACCATGATGAAGGTGTTTTCGACTGCCATGGGCAGCCAGGGTACCGGCGGAGGGCGCGGTTGGAATCTCGGTCAGGATCCAACGGCCGACGGCCGGATGTGACCCACGAGGTAGAGAGACCCCGTCACGAGCACCGCGCCGTCGGAGCCTGCTTTCTGACGAGCCACTTCGAGGGCGGCGACCGGGTCGCCGACTGCCTCGACGGAAGCCGAGAGCAGAGGTATGACCCTGTCGGCCAGTTCGGTCGCCGGGATGGCCCGTGGATGAGGCACGGCAGTGGTCACCACCGATTCCACCCGATCGGCGAGGGGTCCGACCATCTTCTCGAGATCCTTGTCACCCATCGCTCCCAAGACCAGGACCCATTTGGTGGTCGGGAACTCGGCCGCCATCGATTCGGCCAAGGCTTTGAACCCGGCGGGGTTGTGGGCGCCGTCCAGCATCAACAGCGGCTCCGAAGCCACCACCTCCATGCGACCCGGTGCGGTGAAGGCGGCGAACGCCTCTCGTACCGCGTCGATGCTGAGCCGCCGCCCGAGCAGCGCTTCCACGGAGGCAACCGCCGTCGCCGCGTTGGTCACCTGGTGGCGTCCATGGACTGGTAGGAGCAACTCCGGATAGTCCTCTTCGGCACCGTGCACGTCGACCTGCCAGCCACCGACGGCGGGTGTCGCCTCGGCGCTGAAGTCCTTGCCGTAACTCCGATGTTGGATGCCGAGCTCTCGTGCCCGTTCGTTGGCCAACTCCAGTACCGACTCGGTCACCGGCCCGGTCACCAGGATCGATCCCGGACCGGCGATGGCGAGCTTCTCGTTGGCGATCGCCTCGACCGTGTTGCCGAGGTACTCGGTGTGTTCGATGTCGACGCCGGTGAGGACGGCCACCTCGGCGTCGATCACGTTGGTGGCATCGAGCCGACCGCCGAGGCCCACTTCGACGACGGCTGACTCGACGGCATGCTCGACGAAGAAGGCGAACGCCATGGCGGTCGTCAGCTCGAAGTAGGTGAAGGTGGCCTGCCCCCGCGCCTCGAGGAGGTCGGCGAAGGCGGCGACGTCCACCGCCGCCTGGGCCATCTCGTCAGGTGTGGCGTCCCGCCCGTTGACTCCGAATCGTTGCTCGACCCGTTCGAGGTGGGGCGAGGTGAAGGTCCCGACCGTCAACCCATGGGCGAGGAGCAGCGACGCTGCCATCCGAGTCACCGATGTCTTTCCGTTGGTCCCCGCGACGTGGATCATCGGGTAGCCGAGGTGGGGTGATCCCATGGTCTCGACCAGCAAGCGGATCCGCTCCAATCCCGGCTTCACGCCGGCATCGATGTGCGAGTCGAGGTAGTGGATGGCTTCCTGGTAGTCCATGAGGAAGGGGCAGCCTACCCGCGTGACGGACCACCGATATCGAGAAAGGCCCCGGGTCACCGGGGCCTTTCTCTGTCGCACATAGATGGTTCGTCAGTCCGTCGATTCCTCGGGACGCCGACGGGACATGAGCAACAGCCCGCCTCCGGCAGCCAGAGCTGCCAAGGCTACCGCCGCGATGTTTCCGGTTCCCAACCCGGTGAAGGGAAGGGTGTCCTCGGTCTCGTCGTCCGTCTCGGGATCGTCATCTTCGTCCGGGACGGTCGTGGCCGTGCTCTCGTCCTCGACCTCGGGGTCGACCTCCTCTTCCTTTTCAGGAGTCGTGGTGGTCGTCGTGGTCTCCTCACCCACCTCTGGATCCGGTTCGTCTTTGGGATCGTCGGTGGGTTCGTCTTCGGGCTGCGGGCATGGCGTGGCGGCCTTCAGCGTGAAGTCGTAGGCCAGGTCCTCGCTCAGCACGTGACCATCCGCTGCCTCAGCCACGATCGTGCCCGACAACGGACCCTCCAACGTCTCACCAGAAACGTCCTCACCGTTCAACAGGTAGACAACGCCACCCGTCTCCGGCACCACCAAACGATCCGGCACACCACACTCCTGTGCCTTCACCAACTCAGGAGCGACCGGAGTCACCACCACCGGGCACGGGTCGGCGGCGGGGATGTCGATCTCGACTGAGAAGTCGGGGTTGGAGAGTCGGTATCCGTCGAGAGCCTCGGCGGTGAGGGTCCCGCTGATGGGACCCGAGTGCACGCCGGCCGCGATCACATCACCGTTCAGGAGATAGCGCACTCCTTCGGTCTTGGGGATGATGAGCTTGCCTTCGACGCCGCACTCCTGGGACTGCTTCACCTTCGGAGTGACCGCGGTGACGAGCTTGTCACACGGTTCGTTGGAGCCCTTCTGGCCCACCTGGATCTTTCCCGTGGAGAAGGTGCCGGTCCCCGTGCTCTGGAACACGTAGCCCTTGTCTGCTTTCGCCGTGAAGGGCCCGTATGTGCCAGCGGACAACCCCGTCAAGTTGGAGGCGTTCCAGGACCCGTGGTCGAAGGGAACGAACGTGATGCGCCCATCTGCCTGGCCGACGTACTGGCCGGTCTTGGGGTCGCACACCATCGTCTCGGGCTTCACCTTCCAGATCGGATCGGCGATCGGCTTTTTCTGATCGGGGGTCTTGCCCTTGCAGATGATCCAGTGAGAGACCTCGGGGTACTTGCCGTTGTCGTTCTTCGGCGGGTGATAGTCCACCCCTGCCTTGGGGAGCTCGTAGACCTCGCGCCCGTTCTGGCCACCCTTGACGACGAGCACTTCCCAGCGGTCACCGGGCCAACCCGACTGGAATTCGTACAGACGAACGGCGGTCCCGTTCTTCGTGATCTTTCCATGGGACGAGTTGCCGTCGTGCTTGTAGCACTCGATGGCGTTCGGGTACCGAGCCTTCCAGTAGTCCGGATGGTTCGGGTTGTCTGCGTTGGCGAGCGCCGTCATAGGCAACATGGCTACCGCCAGTGCCATGACGACGAGGGCGCCTCCGAGCGCGCGCCAGCGTTTCCTGAGTGTCATTGTGCCTCCCTGGCCCTTGCTTGCTGTTTCGATCCACCCGCGTCTTCCGCGGGCGCCCTAGATCGTTGACTGGTTCACAACATGCCACAGAACTGAGAAACTTCAAGACCCCAAAAGGCCCGTATCACCGATAGCCGCTCCTTTTTCCCTGGAGCGTCGAGGGCCCCGCTCGATGAGGGGGCCCTCCACGTGCATTCGAGCGGCCCCGATTCAGTCCTCGGCTCGGCGTTGTGCGATGGCGATCAGAGCGCCGCCCGCGAGTAGGGCCAGCAGACCTCCCATCGCGACCGCGCCAGAGTCGATGCCCGTGAACGGCAGGGTTCCGTCGGTTTCACCCTCGGGATCCTCCTCGTCGGTCACCGGTGGAGTGGTCGAAGTCTCTTCGGCTACCTCGGGAGCCTCTGTGGTCTCCGTAGGGTCCGTCGCTGGCTCAGTAGGCGGAGTAGTGGGCTCCGTAGGCGGAACAGTCGGCTCCGTAGGCGGAACAGTCGGCTCCGTGGTCGTAGGCGATACCGGGTCCTCGACCTTGCACAGCATCGCCCAGCTCCAGCCTCCCTTTCCAGTGTGCTCGTACCCCGCTCCGGGTGTGGGGTAGTGCCAGAGATCCACGTACTCGGATCCGGCTTTGATCACCAGCAACCGCCATGTCCAGCCCTCGGGAGGAGCAGGCACCTGGTACTCACCGGATCCACCTCGATCGTCTTTGATGCACTGCCAGGTCTCCCCGAAGTTCGCACGTCCGTATTCGACCCAGAAACCCTCTTGGTTGAGCTGCGGCTCCCAGGGGAGTGTCTCGTGGCTGGTATCAGAACCGCCGAAAGCGGCGGTTGGAAGGAGCGCCACGCCCAGGAGCAGGGCGATCGCCATGCCCCCGAAACCGCGCGCGCTCAACAAGCGCTTCACTGTCGCCTCCTCTATGCCCGTTTCGAGCCGGATCACGGTCCGGAGGCTTCACTCCAGGATCCGCTCCGGTACCACTGATGCTCGCCTGGACCGACCGAAAGGGAAGAGGCCGAAAGTCAGTTCGAACGAGACCGAGTACATAGAAGTGGAGGTCCACCAGGGGTGGACCTCCACTTCAACCGATCGAGAATGACGGCTCAGTCTTCGTACTGCTCGCGGTTCCGCTTGGTCAGAAGGACCAGACCAGCTCCGGCGGCGAGTGCCAGCGCCGCCGCCCCGGCCGCCGTGTCGGTGCCGAACCCGGTGAACGGGAGCGTCTCCTCGGTCTCGTCGTCCGTCTCGGGTTCGTCATCGTCCTCGGTGGTCGGCGTCGTGCTGGTGGTCTCCTCCTCGACTTCCGGCGGGATCGTCGTGTCCGGCGTGTCGGTGGTCGGTGTCGTGTCCGTCGTCGGAGTGGTATCCGTCGTCGGAGTCGTGTCCGTCGTCGGAGTCGTGTCCGTCGTCGGAGTGGTATCCGTGGTCGGCGGCGGGCTGTAGCCCTTGCAGACGATCCAGTGGCTCACGTCCGGCATCTGGCCCCCGCTGTTGAGTGGTGGCGTGTACACCACACCGACCTGGGGGTGGTGATAGACGGCGTTTCCGTGCATATCGCCTTCGTTGCCGCCCTTCACGACCAGCAGCTCCCAGTGGTCACCGGGCCAGTCGGGGTTGTACGGGTACAGAACGACACCGTCACCCGACAGCTCGCCGTGAGAGCTATCGCCAGTGTGCGAATAGCAAATGGACTCGTGTTCGGTTTGCGTCTCCCAATAGCCGGGATCGTTCAGATCCCCGTTGTGGTTTCCCATCGCCGCCGTCGGCAACAACGCGACGGCGAGCAGCAAGGCGACGGCAACGCCACCGACGGCGCGCCGCGTCTTCGCTCTTCTCATTCGTGCCTCCCAGTTGGCCCCTGTTTCGTAACGCCCGACCCGGCATCATCCCGTTGCAACGCG
Organism: Acidimicrobiia bacterium; assembly: GCA_035304485.1. Lineage (GTDB taxonomy): Bacteria > Actinomycetota > Acidimicrobiia > Spongiisociales > ZC4RG35 > ZC4RG17. The sequence goes on from DATGPZ010000149.1 coordinate 19,399, forward strand.
GAGCGACGATCGGACCGTGAATCGGATCGCCGATGATACATGGGTACGGACGAATCGAGTTTCATTCGACGACGCCTTCTGTCAGACCACCGTCCTCGGTGGCGCCGCCGGCATTCCGGCTCAGCAGCACCAAGCCGACACCGACAGTCAGAGCCAGACCCGCCGCCAATGCCGTGCCGGCCTCTCCCGAACCGGTGAACGGAAGAGTCTCCTCGGGAACCTCGTTGGATTCCGACTCCGGCGCGATGCTGGTTGCCGAGATCTCGATCTCGACGGTGGTGGTGGTCGCTTCCTCAGCCGCGAATGCCGCCACGGGTGTGGCGAGCGAAAGCGCGACCGCGAACGCGCCCAGACCCAATCTTCTCTTCATCGAGTGCCTCCCAGGCCCCGAGCTACATGCCGGGTCCCAGCATGCCAGATGACGACAGATTGTCTAGGGGCGGATCCGGTGTTCGTAGGACCGCGTCAGGCGGTCCGCTCCGATGGAACGTCGATCTCGTCGACGGGCACTAGCGTCGGATTGACCCGCTCCTCTACCACCTGGCGATCGATGATGACGCGGCCGATGTCGGTGCGAGAGGGCACGTCGTACATCGTCGACAGCAGGACTTCCTCGAGAATCGCCCGGAGCCCTCTGGCACCCGTGCCCCGCTTGATGGCTTGCTCCGAGATGGCCTCGAGTGAGTCTGGTGTGAACACCAACTCGACCCCGTCCATCTCGAACATACGGGCGTACTGACGGGTGAGAGCGTTCTTCGGTTCGGTGAGGATCCGGACCAACGACTCCTTGTCCAAGTCCTCCACGGTGGCGACGACGGGTAGCCGACCCACGAACTCGGGGATGAGGCCGAACTTGATCAGGTCCTCGGGGAGGACCTGCGAGAGGAGCTCGATGGGCCGCTGCTCGGCCCGGGACCGGATCTCTGCTCCGAAGCCGACCCCGCGCTTTCCGACCCGATTGGCGATCACGTCCTCGAGCCCGGCGAACGCCCCGGCGCAGATGAAGAGGACGTTCGACGTGTCGAGCTGAATGAACTCCTGGTGGGGGTGCTTTCGGCCTCCCTGGGGCGGCACCGACGCCACCGTGCCTTCGAGGATCTTCAAGAGCGCTTGTTGGACGCCCTCGCCCGAGACATCACGGGTGATGGAGGGGTTCTCGGCCTTGCGGCTGATCTTGTCGATCTCGTCGATGTAGATGATCCCCTGCTCGGCGCGCTTGACGTCGTAGTCGGCCGCCTGCAGCAACTTCAGGAGGATGTTCTCGACGTCCTCACCCACATAACCGGCCTCGGTGAGGGTGGTGGCGTCGGCGATGGCAAACGGCACGTTGAGTTGTCGAGCCAAGGTCTGGGCCAGGAGGGTCTTGCCGCATCCGGTGGGACCGATGAGCAGGATGTTCGACTTCTGGAGCTCGATGTCGTCGCGCCGGGCTTCGCCGTTGCGGATCCGCTTGTAGTGGTTGTACACGGCGACGGCCAGCTTCTTCTTGGCCATCTCCTGGCCCACCACGTAGTCATCGAGGTACTCGTCGATCTCGAACGGCTTGGGCAGCTCCGTGAACGAGATCTCCTCCTGAGTCGAGAACTCCTCTTCGATGATCTCGTTGCAGAGTTCGATGCACTCGTCGCAGATGTAGACGCCGGGCCCGGCGATCAGCTTCTTGACCTGCTTCTGTGACTTGCCGCAGAAGCTGCACTTCAGCAGCTCTCCGCCTTCACCCAGTCGAGGCATCAGTCCTCCTGCTCGATTAGCGCATCGCGGTAGGTGTCGCGTGCCGCACCGGCCGGCATACACCTCCTGCCCGCCTCGATGGCTCCCGCCCTCGCCCGGCGCCGCGGCACGAAGTGCAGGGAGCCGGAAACGATCGGGCGGGGGCTGGTATCGAGCTGGGCCAAATTCTTCCTCTCAGTCAGAGGCTACCGCGGAGAGCTCCTGGCGGGTGAGAATTGCGTCGACGACACCGTACTCCTTCGCCTCTTCGGCGAGCATCCAATAATCGCGCTCGGTGTCGGCGGCGATCTTCTCGTAGTCCTGGCCCGTGTGCTCGGCCAGGATCTGGTTGAGCTGTTCACGCATCTGGACGATGAGCCGGGCCTGGATCTCGATATCGGACGCCTGGCCCTGCGCTCCACCGTGGGGCTGGTGCAGCATCACCCGGGCGTGCGGGAGGGCGAACCGCTTGCCCTCCGCTCCCCCGGCCAACAGAACCGCGGCCGCCGACGCCGCCATGCCCATGCAGACGGTGTTCACGTCGGGGCGGATGTACTGCATCGTGTCGTAGATGGCGAACAACGAAGTGATGGAGCCACCGGGCGAGTTGATGTAGAGGAAGATGTCCTTGTCCGGATCATCCGACTCCAGGTGGAGCAACTGCGCCATGATCAAGTTGGCCACCGTGTCGTCGATCGGCGTGCCGAGGAAGATGATCCGGTCCTTGAGCAGGCGGCTGTAGATGTCGAAGTAGCGCTCGCCTCGACTCGTCTGCTCGAAGACGGTGGGGACTACATAGTTCTGGGCGTTCATGACTTCTCCTGATCGGTTTCCTGGGGGGCGTCGGATACGACTTCGCCTTCGACGATCTCCCCTTCGACGACGTCCTCGGGTCCGGCAACGTGTCCCTCCACCACCTCTCCGGCCACCGGCTCTTCGTCGTGGTCCATGGTCAGATCGATGACGTTTCCGTCTTCGTCCACGGGAGTGGCGGAGTCGAGAATCAGCTTCAAGGCCTTGTCACGCAGCATATCACTGCGAAGAGACAACTCTTGGGGGGTGCCGCGGATCGCTCGCAGGAATTCCAGTGGATTCTCGCTCTGTGAGGCCACCTCGTGAAGGACCGAATCGATCTCCTCGTCCGTCACCTCCAGATCCGCATCCGCAGCGACGGCGTCGAGGAGAATGCGGGTCTTCAACCCATGCTCCGCCTGGGACCGGAGGTCGGCCAGGAACTGCTCTTGGGTGATTCCGGTGGCGTTGAAATAGTCGGCGAGAGTCAGGTTCTGATCTTCCAGACGATGGACGAAACGATGGAGGATGTCGTCCATCTCGCCCCGGATCACGCCCTCCGGAAGCTCGAGCTCGACCTGATCCAGCAGTGTCTCCAGCGCTCGGTCGTTGAACCGACGCGCCAAACCCGCCTTCTTCGCCTCGGCCATCCGCTCCCGCAGTGAGGTTCGCAACTCTTCGACGGTCTCGAACTCGGTGTTCTCGTCGACCCATTCGTCGGTGAGTTCGGGCAGGACCAGTTGCTTCACCTCGTTGACGGTGATCGTGAACGTCGCCTCTTCACCGGCCTTGTCACCGAAGCCGTCGGGCAGCGGCGCTTCCAGCGTCACCTCGTCACCGGCGCTGGTACCCGTGAGGACCTCGTCGGCACCCTCGAGCAGCCCGTTGCTGCCGATCCGGTAGAGGAGTTCGGTGGCCGTCGCCTCCTCGACTGGCTCTCCGTCGACCGTGGCACTGATGTCGACAGAGACGAAGTCACCATCCTGAGCGGGCCGTTCCACCTCTTCGACCTGGCCGAACTGTTCCCTCATCCGCTCGAGCTGGGTTTCGAGCTCCTCATCGGTCACATCGGGTGATTCCAGCTCGATGCGGCGATCGCGATAGGGCGGCGGCGCGTCCAGGGTGGGCCACAGCGTCACTTTGACCTCGACGGACACTCCGCCGTCGACATCGGTCACGTTCTCTAGCTCTGGATTGACCGCCGGAAGGATCTCCTCTTCCCTCAGAACCTCGGACAGCTTGGACGGGATGGCGTCTTCGATCGCCTCGGAGCGAAGACGGTCACGACCGACGGCCGCTTCGACGACCGGGCGGGGCGCCTTGCCGGGACGGAAACCCTTCAACTTCAGATCCTGCGAGAGGCGACGCGCGGCCGCGTTCTTGGCGGCGTCGATCTCGGCATCCGTCAACTCGAAACCGATGAGGCGCTCGAAGGGCCCCGCCTCGCGAACCGTAACCGTCATGACACTCCTGATTGGGGGATCGAATGGATTGGGGGGATCGAATAGCCGCCGCCCCTTCGCGGGGGCGGCGGCTCCTTGGGGTGACCGAGGGGACTTGAACCCCCGACCTCCAGGGCCACAACCTGGCGCTCTAACCGGGCTGAGCTACGGCCACCGCGAACACCTCAAGTGTAAAGGGCAAGGAACCGAGCGGCGAACCCCGAACCCATCCTCCCGAGCCACACTCCCACGACGGCTCCAACCAGGCAGACCTATCGCCACCGCCAACACCTCGACCACAAAGGGCAAGGAACCGAGCGGCGAACCCCGAAACAAACCTCCCGAGCCACACTCCCACGACGCTCCAACCGGGCCAGAGCCACACCACCACCAACACCTCGACCACAATGGGCAAGGAACCGAGTGACGAGCTCGGGACGGGCTCGGGTGGGAAGCACCCCGGGAGGGACTCGAACCCCCAACCGGCGGATTAGAAGTCCACTGCTCTATCCAATTGAGCTACCGGGGCGAGTGCCCACCGATTCTACCGTCGGGACACGGATCCCCTGCTCTCCGGCGAGTTGGAAGCGTGAAGATCTACCCACCTGTCGGGTAGACGGATTGTATCAATAGGGGGTCCGCTCCTTGGTGGGCGGCGGCCACGTAGGGTGGCCTCGGGAGGGATCCCGGCAGTGACGCTTATTCGGATGGGCTTGGGGCCCGTGAAAGAGATAGTCGCCGGGGTCCGTCTTCCGAGCAGACCCGGTTGAGGGAATTGATGGAGTGCCTGGTCCTGGTGGGTCGGGTGGGGCATCGGATGACTCACAAGCTTGGGTGGCCTACGGGTTGCCGGCTGCTGCGACGGGGTGGTGTCGGGAGACAGCCCCTGGGGGCGCGCCCGAGGGCTCTCTCGTGTAGGTGAACGGCGCGGCCGGCGGAGAGTGCTTGGCGAGTCCTCTGTTCGTCGACCGCTCGAACGATGGGAGGAGCCCTCGTGCACTCTGACAGTAACGAAGTGGTGATGGTGGGGATCGACGCGGCGGTGGTGGCCAACCACCGGGTGGTGGTGCGCCGTCCTCGGGCTGGTGGTCCGGGGGAGGTGATCGACGATTTTGAGGCCTCCCCGACTCTGGCGGGTCTGGATAGGTTGTCGAAGCGGCTGGCCGCCTATCCGGGGGCGGTGGCGGTGGCGGAGCCGACGTCGATGACGTGGCTGCCGTTGTCGGTGGCGACCGAGAAGGCGGGTGTGTCGTTGACGCTGGTCGGGAACCGCCACTCGGCTCGGCTGCGGGCGGCGTTGTCGGGCAAGGACAAGTCCGATGTCATCGACGCCCAGGTCCTGTCCCGGGCCCCCGAGGTCTTCGCTCTGGAACCGGCCCGCATCCCTGACGCCGCCGAGTTGGCGCTACGACGTGCGGTGCAACGACGACACAAGACCCTGATCGAAGCCAACCGCTGGTATCGGAGACTGCTGTCGTTGTCGCGGTGGGCGTTCCCTGACGTGTGGATCGCCTTTGGGGGGTCACGGGCCACCGCCACCGCGGTGCTGGGACGCTGGCCCCACCTCCACCAGCTGGCCCGGGCTCGGCTGTCGTCGATCACAGACGTGGTAGCCGCCAACACCAAGGGAGTCTCCGACGCCAACCGGCGGGCAGAACGGATCCGCGGGGCGGCCCGAGCATGGGCGACGTTCTGGGACGGTCACCTCGACCTCGACGCCTTGGGATGGGAAACCGCCGAACTGCTGGACGACGTTGCTTCGGCTCAGGCCCGCCTAGCCCGAGCCGAAGCCGTCACCGTGGCTCGATGGGAGGGCCTGTGGGGCGACGACAGCATCTTGTTGTCGGTGCCGGGGATGGGACCCCGAACCAGCCCCACCGTCCGGGGATTCTGGGGCGACGCCACCCAGTTCCCCACCTCGAAAGAAGCCCAAGCCTATGTCGGGGTGAACCCGTCGAACTGGTCCAGCGGCCAGACCTCTCAGCCATCGAGGGCCATCACCAAGGAAGGACCCGAAGAGCTCCGCCTAGCCTTCTATCAGGCCGCCAACGCCGCCCGGACCGTCGATCCCCAGTTGGCCTGGTTCTACCGCAAGCTGATGGTCGAGCGGGGCCACTGCCACACCGAAGCCAACTGTGCCGTTGCCCGCAAACTGGTCGCCCGTACCTGGGCCACCTTGACCTCGGGAACCCCATACGAGCTTCGGGACCTCGAAGAGAACCCGATCACCCGCCGCGCCGCCAAGGAACTCGCCCGTTCCCTGGCCGTGCCCGACGAGGTGCGCCGCCGCAGCCGCGCCCGCTCGGCAGCCACCCGAAGGGGGCGCCTCACCCGCTAGACCCGCCGACCCTCCCGGTCAACGACAACACTGCGCCCCATCCCCACGCTGAGCAGCCCCAGCCGACACCTCAGCGTCGAAGCGTCGCGCTCACTCACCGTGAGCAGGTAAACACTTGACAACCGTTAGGGAATCTCTACGCGATCTTGGGGGGTCGGCGGCCTCGTATCTTGGTGGTGGGTTGAGTTTGCCATTTCACACCATGGTTGAGAAGTAGCCGGAGGCGATAGTTCCGAAAGTTGCGGAAACCATGTCCGGTTCTTCGGAGCTTCTCGACGATGAGGTTGGCGGCCTCGGTACGAGCGTTCGATAGCCGGCTGTGGTGGTAGGCCAGCACTTCTTGCTCCCAGCGTCGCACGGTCCGGGCGAGCCGATCGACCTCTGGAACGTCGACGTCGTCGGCCCAGGCGTAGAAGGTCTCGAGTCGACTCCTGGCCTGGATCATGGTGGGGGCGGCGTAGACGTCTCGAACCAGCTCCTTGGCCGTCCAGGCAGAGGCGACCTCGTCGTAGAGGTCCCCTTGGGGATGATCGAATGCTGCTTCAAGGCGCTGCCAGTGGCGGCCCTCCAGCCGCTGGCGTCCTCGCAGCAGGAGACGTCGGATCCCGAATAGCGGGTCGCCCTTTCGACCCCGATGCCCGGTGACTTCTTGTTGGGTGCGCTGGCGAACTTCGGTCACTACCTGGTTGGCCAACCGGATCAGGTGGAAGTGGTCCACCACCACCTGGGCGTTGGGCAACAGACGCCGTATCGGGGTTAGGTATCCCTGCCACGGATCGATACTCGCCCACTCGACTCGCTGTCGGATGTGGCGAGGCTGGGAACGCAGATACGCCGATATCC
>DATGPZ010000150.1:0-2934 GCA_035304485.1 Acidimicrobiia bacterium
GGCGAAGATCATTATCGACATCTCCGGAAAGAGTGGTCTCCGGCTGAAGCACGTCGATGGCCCCCAGGGTGTTCGCGGGCGCAACTCGGACAACACCCTCCTCCGCCAGGTTCTCGGGTGGGAGCCGGGTACGTCGCTGGAAAACGGTTTGAGGGAGACGTACCGGTGGATCGAGAAGCAGGTTCAGGCTCGCTCCTGACTCGAGTCGACGTCCTCGGCGTCGAGGTCAGCGCAATAGACCTGCCCGAGGCGGTGGTCCGCATTGGATCCTGGATCCGGTCGGGCGACCGTCAGTACGTCTGCGTGACCGGCGTCCATGGTGTCATCGAGGCCCAGCGTGATCCGTCGCTCAAGGAGATTCATAACCGCGCTGGCATGGTGACTCCCGATGGGATGCCGCTGGTGTGGTGTGGTCGCTGGGCAGGAGTGACGGACATCGACCGCGTGTACGGACCCGACTTGATGGTGGCCGTCATGGCCGCATCGACCGACCAGGGGTGGCGGCACTACTTCTACGGGGCCGGCCCCGGAATCGCAGAGCAACTGGCCGAGCGCCTTTCACTTCGCTTTCCTGGTCTGAAGGTCGCCGGGACCCACACGCCGCCGTTCCGGGAACTCACCGACGGCGAGTGCTCGGCGATCGCCGACGAGATCAACTCGTCGGGCGCGGACATCGTCTGGGTTGGGTTGTCGACTCCGAAACAGGAGAGGTGGATGGCACGGATGCGCCCATTGCTCACCGTGCCGGTGCTGATCGGTGTGGGGGCCGCATTCGACATGCACGCGGGGAACCTTCGTCAGGCGCCGCGATGGATGCAGCGGTCCGGGTTGGAGTGGCTCTATCGCCTGTCCAGGGAGCCTCGCCGCCTTTGGAGACGGTACGCGGTGATCATCCCGTCGTTCCTCTTCTCGATCGCACGACGCCGACCCGTGATCGTCACGGAAGTCAGGGTGGGCTGAATCGTCTGACCGCCAGCCGGTGCAGTTCGATCGTCCCGACGTGGTCCCAGTTCTCGTCCAGCCACGCCTCAGGACCGGAGGATGGGACCGGGTCGCGTGGTGTTCGACTGGCGACGATCCAGATGTCACCATCGGAGCTCCGAGCGAGGTCCGGATATCTCTCCGGGTCTGTCTCGTAAACGAGGGGAGTCTCTACTCCGTAGTAGAGATAGGGGGCGACGCCCCAGGGACCCGGGTAGACCACCGCCCAGGTCTGATCGGCACCGTCAGCACCCCCATTGATGGCGGCAATGGCGCCTCGCCAATCGTCTTTGTGGACCCCGAAGATGCTCACCATCCCGCCGACGAAGGATGCGAGTAGAGCAAGACCGACGATTGGTTTCCGGAGGCGTCGAGGGAGCCAGCTGGCGAGTGCATATGCGACCAGGATCAGGATCGGGGCCCAGATGACCAACGCTATCCGCTTCACCGTATAGAGCCGGGCGAGCGGGGCGAGTGCGGTCACGAAGAGGAAGCCAAGTGGGATCATCGCGCCGAGAAGGGCGTTGCTCCTCCTTGCCACCCACCTCACCAGGAAGGCTGTGATGGTCATACCCGCCGCAGCAAGAAGGAGGATGCCAACGGGTGAGCCGATGACGGACATGACCTTTGCGAGTGTCGGCTCGCCGATGTTGGATAGCAGATCATCGAACCCATCGAGGAAGTGGGTGCCTTGGACGGGGATGAACACCACTGCTGTAACGGCCGTTGCCAGAACCCAGGTCCGTATGTAGTCCCGGCGGTGCACGAAGGCTAGTGACGCACCGAGCACGGCAAACCACGCCACGAGGACGATGTAGTACGTGAACACCCCGAGGAACAGCCCGGAGGTGGCGATCACCCAACCAATGCGATCTCGGCGGACCAGGCCGTAGACCGCAAGCATGAACAACATCGTGCCCAGCGCCGCGTGCCGGGCTTCCTGCGCGTACCAGATGTCCAAAGGCGATAGGGCGGAAAGAATGGACGCGAGCAAGGCCACCGATCTTCGGGTAAGGCGGTTGGCTGTCAGGAAGACCAGCCCAACTGTCGCGGTGGATGCGATGGCGGACGGGAGACGCAACATCCACTCCGAGTCGGACATTCGCATCGCCAGGTGCAGGACGGTGTAGTAGAGCGGTGGATGATGGAGGTCGTTGCCGCCGTCAGCCCAGACTTCGACCAGTTCGGCCCGGGCGAGGAACCAGCTGTAGGCCTCGTCCCCCCAGAGACTCTCCGATCCGAGCAGAAGAAACCTCATCACCAAGGCCCCGAAGACGATCGCCGCGGGCGCCAGAGGCATCGCCGTGAACCGGTTTTGTGAATCCCTGGGGTCAGTTGTGACCGATGTCGTCATTCGAGGACGCTCCTGTACAGGCCCTCCAGCCGCGCCAGGGCGGCAGCGGGGGCGTGAGTGCTTTCGTAAGAGATCCTGAGAGCAGAGCCAGCGCTGTCCACGGCGTGGTCGCTTTCTAGCACCTTCAAGCGTTCGGCCCAGCCATGAACGTGAGAGGGCGAGACGAACCACTCCTCGTCTACTCCGCGCAGAGTTTGTCTGATCGGCGACCAACCCGAGGCGAGAACGGGCAGACCGGCGGCCATTGCTTCGAGCAAGACCAGGCTCTGTCCTTCGTAGCACTGTGAGGGGAACACGACCGCCCGCGCCTCGAGTAGGCGAGCGCGAACCTCCGAAGCGGGTGTGTGTCCGAGGAATTCGATGTCGGGGTACTCGGTCTTGAGTTCCTGTTCAAGTGGGCCCGTTCCTACGACCTGGAGGCGAAGTCCTGGCCTGGCGATCGTCCATGCGCGCAGGAGGACGTCGACTCCCTTCTCTTCGGACAGGCGACCAACGAAGAGCACGGAGTCCCCTGCCGACGGGGGGCGTGACCGCGAGCCGGGGTCGCGAGTGAAGTTGGGGACGACGATCATCCGGTCCGCCGGCACGCCGGACTCCTC
>DATGPZ010000151.1:0-3339 GCA_035304485.1 Acidimicrobiia bacterium
GACGATCGATCCCGCCACCGACGTCGTCCTCGGGGGCACGATCGTGGGGCACAGGGCGTCGGAGTTGATCGGCGTCATCGCCCTGGCCGTGCAGGCGCGGGTCACGGCTTCGACCCTGCTCGAGACGTTGATGGCTCATCCCACGATGAGCGAGGCCATCACCGACGCCGTCGAGTGATCAGGGCAACCAGTCGGCTGCCCGATGGAAGAAGGCGGCCATCTGCCCTCGGGTCACGGGTTGGTCGGGACAGAACAGGGTGTTGGCCGGCGGGTTGCAGCCGCGGGTGATCCCGACGTTGGCGAGGATGTCGATTTCCCGTTCGAAAAGGTGCCCGTCGTCGTCGACGAACTCATTGGATCCCACACCTGACGAGAGCCCGAATGCCCGCACGAAGAATGCGGCCATCTGGCCCCGGGTGACCGGTTGGTCGGGGCAGAAACGGTTGTTGGCCGGCGGGTTGCAGCCCCGGGTGATCCCGGCGTTGGCCAGGATCTCGATCTCGCGTTCGAACAGATGCCCGTTGTCATCGGTGAATTGATTCGACCCGGCACCGGATGCGAGGTTCAGAGCGCGCACGAAGAAGGCGGCCATCTGACCCCGGGTAACCACCTGCTCGGGACAGAAGAGATCGTTCGCCGGCGGGTTGCAGCCCCGGGTGATGTCCATGGCGGCCAACCACTCGATGTCCTCCTCGAAGATGGAGTTGTCATCGTCGAGGAAGTCGCGCCACTGCCCGAACACGGCCGTGTAGGTGGTGTCCGTGGTGGGAGCGTGGATGCTGTGAGACAGCGCACCACCGTGGAGCCATCGGATGAACCTCCATTCACCGGATGCGTCCTCATATGTCTCGGGAGCGGAGATCGTGTTGCGGGATCCGACGATCACCTCTGTCGAGTACGGGGTCTCCCTGGTGCTGTCCACCAGGCTCAAGGGGACACCCGCCGGCCGGCTCTCCATGGTGATGGTCACACTCTCGGGGTAGATGAGAACCGAGTCGGAGTCGGCGGCTCCGTATAGGTCCTCCACCCTCACCCGCAGCTCCAGATGCGACGGATAGCCGTGATCGGGCGCCTCGAAACTTCCCGAGGTCTGGCCCGTCCGGGTCCACAGGTGGTGTTCGTGGCAGGAGAGCTCGTTGGTGCAGTGGTGGATGAGCAGGTCCCATTGAAAGCGGTCGGCGGGCAGTTGCCCTTCGCCGGGATCGGTCGCGACGGCCGAGTATGCGATCTCCTGGCCAACTTCCCATGTCAGGGATGGTGACGGCGAGGTGATCTCCACAGATGGTGGTGCGTTCGACGAGTCGATTTGCACTTCGGCGACCTCTGAGGTGAGGCCGGGAAAGTCGGTGACCCGGAGACGAACCGTGTGGCTCCCCTTCTCGAATGTGTGCGTGATCACCGATTCGCCGGACTCGAAGTTCCCGTCGCCCAGATCCCACTCGTACTTGACGATCTCGTGACCATTCGGGTCCCAGGAACCCGTGCCGTCCAGCGTCACTTCGAGCGGAGCCTCGCCCGTGAGGGCGGAAGCGTCGATCACGGCCTTCGGGGCGTCGTTGTCACCTGTCCACGCATATCGGAACACCCGGTGCTGGTCCCTACTGACGAGGTAGATGTTGCCGTCGGGCCCCATTTCCAGGTCGACGGGCCCGAGGCTTTCCCCGAAGTCGAATACCTCGATGGTGTCAGGGTCCGGATCGCCGCCCTCATCGGTGTACATCACCCAGATGCAATGACGGGAGTAGTCGGCTCCGGAGAGAGCCCCTCGATACTCGCCGGGGTAGTTCCCCGAGGTGTAGACGGCGAGCCCGGAGATCGACGAGGTGACTGGGAATGGCGGCGCCGCCGGTGGGCAACCGTCGGCACCGGGCGAGCTGGTGATCGGGAAGCTGTGGTGATAGGCGTAGAACGGCGTGGTGACCGTGCTCGGGTTCGATGCCTGGTCGAGGTACAGGTTCTCGCAGACGTTCAGATTGAACCCGTAATACCCACCCTGTCGGGAGCTGCCCTCGTAGCAGGGCCAACCGAAGTTCCGAACCGCACCGGTCGGGTTGGAGTGGAGGTTCACCTCTTCCCAGGTGGACCAACCGACATCGCCAATGAAGAGGCGGCCGTTCTCGTCGAAGGCCATTCGGAAGGGATTGCGCAGACCGTAGGCGACCACCAGTTTGCCGATGGGATCAGGGTGGGCGACGTTCGGATTGTCGGGCAGCCACAGGTTCGAGCCGGGTACGTCCGGGTCGTACATCGGATTGACTCTCAGCACGGTCCCCGAAGCCGAGACGGGATCGCCAGACGTCCGAAGGTCCTGGGAGCGCAGGGCACCGCCTTCTGCGGTCGGGGGGCTCAAAGCCACGCCGAACCCTCCCGGCGGGTCGTCGCAGGGGTTGGCGGGAGTGGGCGTGCCGGGTTCCTGTCCGCCCAGTTGTCCGTAGTCGACCTCGTTGAACGACGCTCCGTCGCCTCCACTCACATAGAGCGCCCCATCGGGCCCGAACTTCAGGTCGGCGACGGAGTGACTCGGGAACTGCTGGCACCAGTCGTGGAGCATCTCGACCTCGTCGACCACCGTGAGACTGTCGGGATCGATGGTCAACCGGATGAGGCGACCGGAAACGACGCATCCATCCTTGGTTCCGCCCGGCGGGTCGGAACAGCCGTCGCCCTGGGTCGGAAGTCTGTCATCGAGCGGAACGCCGTAGGTGTGGAGAACGTACAGGTAGGGGCGGGCCGGGTACTCGGGGTGCACTTCCAGGGCGAGAAGACCCCGATCCCAGAAGTCGTGGACCTCGGGCCGCATGTCGGTAAGCAACTTCGTGGACTGGCCGAAGCCGCGTGAAGCGAAGATGTCACCGCGCTGGTTGGCGATGAAGGCATGCATGTTGGGGGCCAGCGCCAGGGACGTCGGATACTGCAGCCCCGAGCCTGTTCCGCCCCACGCAGTCTGCAACGTGAACTCGTCCGGTGGCTCGGCAGACGCGGTCCGGGTCCAAACGAGACCACTGAGAATCAGCAACACCAGTGCGAATTTACGCCCCACTCAATGCCCCCCAGCCTCAGATGTGCCCGCGTGCGGGGCAGCCTACCAGCGGCGAAACCAAGGTGATTGCGGTTGAGGATGGGGCCGGCGAGCTATTTGACGATGGCGATGACCTGGCCGGATGACACCGTGTCGCCCGGTTCGACACGCAGGTCGACGACCTCACCGGTGGCGGGGCTCTTCACCTCGTTCTCCATCTTCATCGCCTCGAGGACGCAGATCGGCTCGCCCTCCGTCACTGCCTGACCGGCCTTGACGTGGACCTTCACGATCGTCCCCTGCATCGGGGCGGTGACGAC
>DATGPZ010000152.1:0-6428 GCA_035304485.1 Acidimicrobiia bacterium
CCGCTGGGAGGACCTCGGCTCCAAAGGTCGCACCTTCGTCGCTGGAGGTCCGACCCTCGGCGAGCTCGCCGAGTTCCACTCCAAGGAGGTGACCGAGCCCATCCGCGTCTACGCCGGGCTGGCTTCGGCCGAGACCATCGAGGATCGTGTCGCCCTGGCCGTGTCCGAGTTGGTCCGCACAGGCGGTTTCCAACGGGCCGTGCTGTGCGTGGTGACTGCCACCGGCACGGGGTGGGTGGATCCCGAAGCCGTAGCTGCTCTGGAGTATTTGTGGGCGGGCGACACGGCGACCGTCTCCGTCCAGTACTCGTATCTGCCGAGTTGGATCTCGTTCATGGTCGACTCGGGGCGCGCCCGCGAGGCAGGCTCCGAGCTGTTCGACAGCGTCTACCACATCTGGGAACAGCTACCCGAGGACGAGCGGCCACTGCTCCTGGTGTTCGGGGAGAGCCTGGGAGCCGACGGAGCGGAAGCGGCTTTCTCCGGCTTGGCCGACATCCGCAATCGCACCGACGGGGTCGTCTGGGCCGGCCCGCCGAACTTCAGCGAGCTGTGGACATCGTTCACTGCCGAACGCGACCCCGGATCGCCTGAGCGCCTGCCCGTCTACCAGGGCGGCCATACCGTCAGATTCGCTTCGGAGCCCTCCGACTTGGTACTGAAGCCAGGGGAGAAGTGGAATCGGCCGCGGGTGCTCTACCTGCAGTACCCCTCGGATCCCGTCGTGTGGTGGACGCCTCGGATCGCATTGCGGCAGCCGGATTGGCTGGTCGAGCCCCGCGGCGTCGACGTCCTCGACGAGATGAGGTGGTACCCGCTGGTGACATTCCTCCAACTCACCGCCGACATGGCGAACAGCATCCAGGTCCCCCCTGGACACGGCCACAACTACGCCGCCTTCTTCGCCGACGCCTGGGCGGCGGTGGCCGCGCCGGAGGACTGGACCGCAGCCGACACCGCACGGCTGCGTGAGATCCTGACAGCTCAGGCGGCGGCAGCCGCCCGTTCCAAGCTCACCAGCTGATCTCCCGACATCCCACGTGGCTGACCGGTTCCACCTGGAGGGTGGCGTGGGCGATCCCGTAGTCGTCTCGCATCACGGTCCGTGCCTGGTCGAGGACTGGATGGACGGAGGACTCCTCGGGGATCATCAGGTGGACGGAGGCCACATCCATGCTGGACGTCAGGGTCCAGACGTGCAGGTCGTGAACGTCTACCACGCCGGGTAGGGCGCGGAGATCGGCATCGAGCTGTTCCAGGTCGATGTGACGTGGGGCTGCCTGAACCAGGATGCGAACTGCCTGAGCTCCCAGCCGCAACGCGCGGGGAAGGATGAAGAGCCCGATCGCTCCCGCCACCACCGAGTCGACCACCGTCCAGCCTGTGAAGTGGATCACGACACCGGCCACGACGACTCCTACCGACCCCCACAGGTCCGCCAAGACCTCGAGGAGAGCACCTTGGAGATTGAGCGACTCCTTGGCACCTTCCCGGAGCAATCGCCAGCTCACGATGTTGACGACCAAGCCGACGGTCGCCGCCGCCAGCATCGGTCCCGTCGAAATGGTCGTCGCCTCGCCGAGACGATCCCAGGCCTCCCAGAGGACGTAGCCCGCAACCCCGAGAAGCAAGACCGCGTTGGCGAGAGCCGCCAGGATCTCGAGGCGGTAGAGCCCGTAGGTTCGGTGACTCCCGGCGCTCACACGGTCGGCGACCGTCATCGCGGCCAGAGCCATCCCGAGTCCGAGAGCGTCGGTGGCCATGTGGCCGGCGTCGGACAGCAACGCCAGAGAGTTGGTGAGGAAGCCGATGACCAGCTCCGCCACCATCGTCGCCACGACCATCCCGAAAACCCAACGGAGGCGAGACAGGTGGGCGGTGGTCGACGGGCGGGCAGAAGCGGAAATGCTCACTCCGGCCCTGTTCCCGCCGGAAGAACGGCTCCGGATCCGACTCTCATTTTCACACTACAAATGATAACGAGGTGAGCGGGGGAAGCCACTTCGCCCCCGGTCACATGTCCGTCCGGCAGTGAGGTAGTGACTAGTCCGTTCGCGCTATATCCGAATGATCCTTCTCGTTGGCCGTCCATGACCGATAGCTAGGACATGACAGGCTTGAGTGTGTTGGAGAGAGTGGGGCGACGAGCGGCTCCCGGATGCGAACGGTGTGGCTCGCCCGCTTGGGCGACGACGCCTTTCGGACGTCGTTGTCGGGAGCACACGGTCGAGGAGTTGGACCTGGCGATCCGAGCCCGCAGAGCCGACTGGATGCCGCGTCGCCTACGAGGCCGCCACCGCTGAGCTCACCGGCGAGCAGGGGTCGAAACGAGGTGCCGTTCCAGCACCTCCCATATCTCCGGTCGGGCCAGTTCCTCCTTCATCGCCCGCATCGTCTCCACGAAGGTCGGCACGGCGGCCGTGGCCGACATCGGGTTGGGGCGCATCACCGCCAGGACGGCGGGGTTGGGCTGTAGCACCAGGACATCCGTGTCTGGCCAGCGGCTGGCGACCAGTTCGATCTCCTCGCTCAACGAGCGCCGGCCCACGCGATCGAGCAGCCGTTCGTGGGGCCAGGCACCCCGTCGGCTGCGCTCCGCTGCCATCGGGGCGATCACGATGATCAGGTCGAGGGGCGAGTCGCTGCCCAGTACGAGATCGAGGTGGGTGCCCGACGTCACTCCGCCGTCCACGTAGGACACGCCGTCGATCGTATGGGGATGGAAGACGAGCGGGATGGCCGAGCTGGCGGCGACGGCGTCGGCCAACGACACCTCGGGGGCGGCGACCGTTCCGAAAGCAACCCGACACCGAGCGGCCAGATCGTAAGCCGTCACCACCGTCGGCGCGGCCGGCCATGCGTGGGCATGCTCGCCGACCTGTTCTTGGACCCACCTGACCAGACCCGAGGACCCGAATCGGGCCGGTGAGCCCATGAGGAGAGACAGCCCGGGGCGGCGGAGGCCCGGGAGGAGGCCTTCCCTGAGCCAGCGGCCGACCTCGAGCCGGGGGTCGGCGTGGAAGATGTGAGATCGGATTCGGTCGGCTACCGAAGAAGGGTCCTCGTGGGTCCGCACCAGCGAATCGAGTTCCAGACGACCGGCTCGCACCAACGCCGCCACGTAGGCCCCGCCCGAGGTACCGACGATCACATCGGCTTCCTCGGCCTCCCAATCGCATGCCAGCTCCAAGGCCATGAGTGTGCCGATCTGAAACGAGGCGCCGGTGATACCGCCGCCTCCGAGCACGAGACCTATGCGAGCCATTCACTACGCAGACTAGGACGATCGCGGCATCAGCTACGGTCATCCGATGCAGGTCCGACGGTTCGTTCCCGATGAGCGAGATGCCGTGCTGGCATTCCTGCGCGATCTGGAGGCCGAGGGCCGCTCCGGTCTGAGCGAGGCCAAGCACGTTCGGCTGACCACGCCCGCCGCGCCCGGGGAGGGTATGGCCGCTTCTCGTGGAGGCCAGATCGTGGGATATGCCGGGCTGGCGCCGGCGGCGACGGGGGAGTGGGCGATCGAAGTGGTATCGGCAGACCAAGACGCTATCGCCGCGCTCGTGAAAGCCGGTCTCGACAGGGCAGTGGAGCTGGGAGCCGCCCGGCTGCGGTGGTGGACCTACGACCGACACCTCGAGTCGGCCCCGCCAGACTTCGGCTTCTCGCCGGAGAGGACACTGCTGCGCATGGAACGACCGTTGCCGCATCCTGAGACTCCCCGGTTCCCGGTCGGCGTGGAGGTGAGGGGGTTCCGGTCGGGTGTCGACGACGGGGCCTGGCTGGAGGTGAACAACGCGGCTTTCTCCGGTCACCCGGAGAACTCCGACCTCGACGAAGAGGAGCTGAGCCGCCGGCTGGCATACGACTGGTTCGAAGCCGAGGGCCTGCGGATGGCCTGGGAGGGCGACGAGCTGGTCGGCTTCTGCTGGACCAAGGTGCACCCCGACCGTTCAGGAGAGATCTACATCATCGGGGTGGCTCCCGGCCATCAGGGACGAGGGCTGGGCAGGGCTCTGGTGCTCGAGGGTCTTCGCCATCTGACGACGCGGGGATGCCCTCGGGTCCTGCTCTACACGGAGGGGGAGAACGAGGCCGCAGTCGGGCTGTATGAGTCGCTCGGTTTCGAGGTCGTCGACGTCCACCGATCCTTCATCCGGGACGTCGCCTGAAGTTCAGCCGAACTTGCGTCCGCAGGTAGGACAGCGGGCGTCCACCTCGCGGGTAGATGCCCCGCACCATGGGCAGGGGAGGTCTCGGTCGTCGGCTGACAAGTCGACGACCAGCCGGGGGTCGACCACGAAGGGCTGTTCGCGGTTGTGTCGGGCGAGGGCCAAGAGTCCGGTGGTGGCGGTGGCGGCGACCAGGACCTCCAGCAATTCCAATCCTCCTGCTTACAGCTGGCGACCCGACGATAGGTCACCGTATTCGCAAAAAGGTGGATTTCCGCCTGGAGATACGGGATTTTCAGCCGAGCCCGACGAACCGGGACAGGACAGCCACGATGCTCGCCATGTCGGGCAGCCGCCCGTCGCGCATCTCCGCCGCGTCGAGCAAACGCATGGCGGCGTGATAGGCGGTCCAGCTCTCCAGACGAGCACGGGGAACCTCGCCTCCGTAACCCTCGAGGAACGCGGCCGCTCCGTCGTCGCCGTGGAGCTCTCCCAGGGTCCACGTCGCCAGGCTCAAATCCCATTCGGGCGGGGCCAAGGTCGCCCATTCCCAGTCCACCAGCATCACGTCCCCGGCGTCGGACACCAGGAACTTCTCGGGGATCGGATTGGTGTGGGACGTGACCGGCTCGCTCGACATCGGGGGCGGAGCGGAGGCCGCCGCCTCGAGTACCTCGGCCGGAATCTGCAGCTTGCGGCGGAAGCGTCCCAGACGGTCGATGGTGGACCGGTAGTGCGTGGCGATGTACTCGCCGTCCATGCCGCCTTCGAGGTTGCTGATCGACTTTTGGCTGTCGTGCACCCCACGTAGGACCCGACCGGCTTTGCGGATCACCTCGAGGTTCTTGGTCAAGCTGCGCAGTGTCCACCCACCGCCGTCGGTGAGTTGAGCCCAGGCCGTGCCGTCGGGGGTGACACCACGATCGATCAAACGAGGGACACCCTCGACGCCGTCCAGCGCTTCGAGGGCGTGGTGTTCGCGGCGCTCGCGCCCCGGGGTGGCGTAGATCTTGACGACAGAAGCTCGCCCGCCCTCTTCGAGCAGGCGGAACACACGGTTGCGGTTGGCACCGTCGACGCGGGTCACTTCCCTCACGGAAGCCCGAGGGGCGATTCGACCAACCAGGGTCAGTGCGTCCATTGCTGCTTTAGGCCTTCCTGCCGCGGACCGGTCCACTGACCGGATTTCTAATCTTGCTTGGGACCCCAGCCAAGCGTTGTACGCTCGGGCGAACAGGCTAGTCGACGACTCATGTCCCGCCACCACCGTTCCCGATCAATCTCTCACTCATCGTGACCATCGAACTCACCTTCCCCGACGGCTCCCACCACTCCTTTCCGGCCGGCACCACCGGTCTCGAGGTGGCCGAATCGATCGGGCCCCGCCTGGCGGCGGCCGCGGTGGCGGTGTCAGTCAACGACAAGGCCTACGACCTCAATCGGCCCCTGCCCGAAGGCGGTCACTTCGCGGTCATCACCGAGGCGAGTGACGAAGGACGAGCGATCCTGCGCCACTCCGCGGCCCATGTCATGGCCCAGGCGGTGTTGAGCCTGTATCCCGACGCCACGTTTGCGATCGGGCCGCCCATCGAGGACGGCTTCTACTACGACTTCGACATCGGGAGGCCCTTCACCCCCGAGGACCTCGAGCGCATCGAAGCCCGCATGGCAGAGATCATCGCCGAGGACCAGCCATTCGTTCGTGAGGCGATCTCGCGGCCCGAAGCGCTGGAGATGTTCTCCAACCATCCCTACAAGGTCGAGATCATCCAGACCGTCGACTCGGTGGAGGTCGGCCCGGGCGACGAGGTCACCATCTATCGCAACGACGGCTTCGTGGATCTCTGCCGTGGCCCGCACATCCCCTCGACCGGACGCCTGAAGGCGGTGAAGCTGCTACGCAGCGCCGGCGCCTACTGGCGAGGCGACGAGAAGAACCCCCAATTGCAGCGGATCTACGGCACCGCCTGGGAGGATCGCAAGGCGCTGGAGGCGTATCTCCACCGCCTCGAGGAGGCGGAACGGCGGGACCATCGCCGCCTCGGCCCGGAACTGGACTTGTTCTCGTTCCCGAACGAGCTGGGAGCGGGCCTGGCGGTCTGGCACCCGAAGGGAGGCATGCTCCGCAAGCTGGTGGAAGACCACAGCCGCCGACTCCACGAGCGATACGGGTTCGACTTCGTCTTCACCCCCCACATCGCCCGCTCTCGACTGTGGGAGATCTCGGGTCATCTCGATTTCTACGCCGACGGCATG
>DATGPZ010000153.1:0-3714 GCA_035304485.1 Acidimicrobiia bacterium
TCGGCACTGTCGGCGGAGACCTGAGACCGGGATCGAAGCATTCGATCGAGTCTTAGCCCGGTAGCCCAGGGTCTGGAGGCACCGGTGCTCACCCCCCACCGACTCCTGCATTCCCTCCACCCGGGTGTTGGAAACGTCCGGAAATGACGGAGAGCAATGCGCCGAATTGGTGGGCCGGGTGGGAACGATCGTAGAAGCCGAGTGGCCTCGTTGCATCCTCGACCTCAGGCTCCTGTCATCGGCGACCGGCCCAATCCAGGACCCGTAGCGCTCGCAGTGTGATCCATCGGCTCGGCTCGCCCTCGGCTTCCATGTGGAAGTGGACTGCGCCGGGGTGGATACGGTCGAGGCGCCACCGTCCCTCGTCGTCTCGCTTGTCGATCACCAGATCGACCGCCTCTTGGATGCGCTGGTCGGGTTCGACGCGGGCTCGACGCAGATGGTCCAGACCTCGAAGTACGTCGAATCGCCATCTGACGGGAAACGAAAACCCTGTCCAAGCCTCGTCGACGACTTCGCCCGTCGACAAGCGACGAAGCAGTCCTCGCTCGAGCAGAAACCACTCACCGAGCTGTCGGGCCGAGGTGATCGCCGCGTTGGAGCCGCGGGCGATCTCGTAGTCCAGCAGTCCTTCGAGGACATTGATCGTGGTGTGGAACGATCCCCGGGTCGACCCGTTCTCCTGCTCGCAGTTCCATCCTCCGTCGTCCATCTGCTCGGAGAGGAGCCGATCGACGATCCTGTCCACGTCCTGGCCGAAGTAGGCACCCAGCCCTACGGTTCGGCCGTTGATGCAGGGTTCGACCTCGCCTTCCCAGAAGGGCTGACCGGCGTGTTCCCAGCGGCTGTTGGCGGCGATCAGCGACACCGTCTCCTGTGCTATCTGGCTATCCGGATCCAGACCCAGGTCTTTCAGGTCCACCAACGTGAACAGTGTGGCGGTCCACGGCTGGCCGGGTGTTTCCGGACGGGTGCGGGGGAAGAATGCTCCGCCCGACCATTGGCCGTCGGGGTCTCGTAGCGAAAGAAGTCGCGCTCCCCAGCCCTGGGTGGAGACCTTGGACCTTTCCGCCACTACGGACTCTTCGGGTTGGTCGGTCAGGTCGGCCATGACCTGCCAGCGAATGGCGGGATCGGAGTCGAGCAACCATGCCAACACATCCATCGGATCTCCTTTCAGAGTCATTGCATTCTGCCGAGTCGGATCCTCTCCGCCGGGTTCAGCGCGTGTGGGACCTCACCGTGAGTGGCATTTAGGCCCGAGACCCCACCTAGGGTGGGTGATCGCCCAGGCGCGGCGCTCGAGCGCCGGCACGAAGCAAAGCAAGGGGGAAAAATGCAACGTCCTCTCAGAGGGGTTCGCCCGACGATCCCCATCCTCGCCGTCCTCGCCGTCCTCGCCATGGTGATGGGCCTGATGGTGCCGGTCACGGCCCAGGTCGAAGCGGATCGGTACGTGGCGGCAGATGGAGTCGACGACAGCGAATGTATCGATCCCGAGGCGCCGTGCGCCACCATCGATTACGCGATCTCGGTGTCCGACGAAGGCGATGTGATCTCGGTGGGTCCCGGTGAGTACGACGGGGCCACCGTAGGACAGTCGGTGACGCTTCTCGGACCGAACGCCGGGGTGGATCCACGCCAGGGCCACGCAGATGGCGCCACCATTTCGGGGACACTCTCCGTTCAGGCCAACGACGTGACCATCGACGGATTCACGATCACCGGTGATGGCGCTTATGGAGTTCAGATCGGCGAGACCAGCGGCACGACCGTGACCAATTCGATCATCGAAGGAAGCACTGTCGGGGTCGGGACGAGTCCGTCCGGCACGACCCTGGCGACCTCGGGGATCGTCGTCGCCCGCAATGTGATCAGAGGCAACTCGATCAACGGAGTGACGCTGCACAGCCTGCAAGGCTCCGACTACGAGATCTCCGACAACGAGTTCAGCGACAACGCAGCCAACGGCATCACTGTCAACGCCAACCGGGGGTCGCTGGAGAACGTCCTCGTCTCCGGGAACACGTCCAGTGGGTCGGAGACCTTCGTCGCTGTCATCGGACACGAGCACGGCATCCAGCAGGTGGAGGTGACCGACAACGATGTGACCGGTACCAGCCAGTCGGCCATATTCCTCGGTGGCTCCGTCGACGCGGCGGCGATCACTTCCAACGTGGTGGCGGATTCCGCCACGGCCGTCTCCATCTCCGACCTCTTCGGTTCGGCCAACACCGGCGTGTCCGTCGAGAACAACACCTTCCAGGGGAATTTCACGGCGGTCTCCATCACCTCTTCGGGCGACCCGCACGAGGTTCGGCTCGACGGGAACACGTACGAGGGCAACGAGACCGACCTGCTCCGCGACCCGGAGGATCATCCGATCGACATCGACGCACCGGAGAGCACCACTCCGCCGTCGATCGGCGGTGAGGCAGTGGTAGGTGCCACCCTCACGGCGGACGTGGGTGTCTGGGAGAGCGAGTTCGGCCTCGACTTCGGCCTCCAATGGCTACTCGACGGGGAACCCGTCGACGGCGCCACCGGTGACACCTTCCCGTTGAGCGCAGAGCACGTCGGTTCGACCGTCAGGCTCGAGGTCACTGCCACCGACATCCTCGGGCAGACGACCGTGGAGACCAGTGCGCCGACGCTGGAGGTGACCGAGGAGTCGGATCCGCCTGTCGACATCCCGCCCGCCCCGTCGGAGGACGAACTCACCGAGGAGACTCGTGACCCGGACGCCTCGGTCACCAACCTCTCAGGGGGCTCGATCCAACCCGGTGACATGATTCGGGTCGAGTTGTCGGGCTTCCAGCCCTTCGAATGGGTCTTCCTGCGGCTCTACAGCCAACCGATCGACCTCGGTTGGTTCCAGGCCGATGGAAACGGAGACCTGGTGGCGGATATTCGGGTTCCCGCCCGGATCCTCTCCGGGACACACTCGATCGTGGCCACCGGCGCTCAAAGGTCTCTGGTGTGGACGGAGTTCGAGGTCTCGGCGCTCGACCCCCTCGACTTCGAAGACGTGCCGGACGACCACCTGTTCCGGAGGGACATCGACTGGCTGTCAGCCAACCGCATCACCCGTGGGTGCAACCCACCGGCGAACGACCGGTTCTGTCCCGATGCGGACATAAGCAGAGGGCAGATGGCGGCGTTCCTCAATCGAGCGCTCGGCCTTCCCGCCGGGGAGTCCGATTTCGTGGATGCCGACGGTCATCTGTTCGAGCGGGACATTGCGGCGTTGGCGGCGGCAGACATCACTCGTGGGTGCAATCCGCCGGCGAACGACCGGTTCTGCCCTGACGATCCGATCACCCGGGGCGAGATGGCGGCATTCCTCCACCGCGTATTGAGCCGGTGACATTCAGAGGGGGCCGGGGTGTCCTTCCCGGCCCCCTCTGATCAAGATCATCGGGCGTAGATCAGAAGACGGCGGATGCTTCGAGAATGTCGGCGTTGTAGAACGTGTTCAGGTACTTGAGCGATTCTCGCTGCACCCGGTCGTACTCGCCCTCGGTGAGAGGCTCGAACACGCAGGTCCCGTCGGACACGACGGCGAGTTCGATCCCGCGCAGAAAGGCGTCGTAGCTGGTGTGGCGGCAGCAGCAGTTGGTGTGCTGGCCGACGATCACCATGCGCTCGATGTCGTGGACCCGGCAGGTGGCGTCCAGATCAGTGTCCGTGAACGCCGAGTAGAACCGCTTCGGC
>DATGPZ010000154.1:0-2950 GCA_035304485.1 Acidimicrobiia bacterium
GCGGCGTCGATCTGGTCCGGTGGGAAGCTGTGGGCGATGTCGTATTTCCGCGACATCTCGGTGAAGGGTGACTCCCGGAGGGCGAACGTGTTGATGCGGAACGCAGGCGTGCCCAGGAGAGCGGCCTCGACGATGACACTCTGGGAATCACCGACGACCACGGATGCATGGGCCAGAACGTCGTGCAGACGCTCCGGAGCGATCTCGAGTTTGCGCACCATGTCGGCCGCTTCTGCCCCCGGCTCCACCGTGGCGAACACCGGCCCGATCGACCCCGCCAACTCGGTGATCCGTTGCACAGCTTCGCGATCTAGACCCCTGATTCCCCTGTCGTGAGACGCATCATGGGCAACGAGGCGAATCACCGAATACCTCTCCCCCGGTTCCAGGCCGAGCTCAGCCCGCGGATCGGTCGGGGTGTAGAGGTCGGGGTGGAGAAATGCCAGTGCCTTGTAGCTCGGATAGCGACGCTCCTTTTTCCCGAAGCTCTCGGCGATGGCGTCCGGGGCGGTGATGATGCGGGCGAACGGCGCCGCCGCGTAGTAGTGGACACCCACCGAACTTCCATCGTCGGTGTCAAAGATTCCGGTGGTTCCGAGGAGCCGGGCTGCCTGCACCCCCGCGGGGTTCCGGGTCAGGATGACGTCGGGCCTGAATCTCCGGCCCTCCCGCACGAGGAACAACACGCGTCCGACCAGCTCCTTCGCCTGACCGAACATGCTGTTGTGTCCTGACTTGCCATGGGTGAGATGCGGGATGTCGAAAGCTTCGAGTAGCCGAAGCGTGACGTCCTTGTCCCGTCCCACCACCAGGACCTCGTGGCCTGCGTCTACGAGACGACGGTGGAGGTAGCGGAAGAAGTGAACATGCGCAGGATGGGAGATGTCGATGAGCGCTCGCATGTGGACCCTGGAGGCTCACGAGCCTAGAGCGCCGAGGCTGATCCGCCTTCGTCCAGCCGACCGATTTACCATCGTCGATTCCTCGTGAGCACCTCTGACCCAACCTCGCGCAACATCGACCCGGTCGGCCTCGCCCTCATCGGCTATGGCTACTGGGGAGCAAACCTGGCTCGAAACATTGCCGCGTCGCCCGCCACCGAGTTCGTGGGTGTCGTGGAATCCGACGAATCGGCGCGTGCGGCAGCCGCAGCCAGGTACCCGGGCATCACCACCTGGGGACGACTCGAAGATGCGCTGGACGACGACCGCGTACAGGCCGTGATCGTGGCGACTCCCGCCAGCACCCACGCTGAAGTCGCCACGACGGCGCTCGAAGCGGGCAGACACGCTCTGGTCGAGAAGCCCCTCGCGCACACACCCAAAGAGGCCGATGATCTGCTCGAGCTCGCTCGGGAGAAGGATTTGACCCTCATGGTGGGGCACACCTTCCTCTACTCAGCACCGGTGAACCGGCTGCGGGACTGGATACAGCGGGGGGAACTGGGGAAGGTTCAGTACATCCGATCCGAGCGCATGAGCCTGGGTCGTGTCCGTCGCGATATCAACGCCTTCTGGAACTTCGCACCCCACGACATCTCCATCCTCATGTATGTCCTGGACGATGTGCCGGTCCGGGTGAACTGCCAGGGCTTTTCCTTCATCCAGCCCGGCGTGGAGGACATGTGCATGGCCACACTCGAGTTCTCGAGCGGCGTCGGCGCCACCGTCCACGTCAGCTGGCTCGACCCGATCAAAACGCGTCTTATGACCGTCGTCGGGGACGCCAAGATGGCGATCTACGACGACGTGTCCCCCGACAAGCCGCTCGCCTTGGTGGACAGCGGTGTCGCCCGTGATTCGACACTCGGCCGTTACCAGTCCATGAGCGAGTTTCAATGGCGGACTCGTGCCGGCGACATCCTGATCCCCAAGATCGACCTCGTTGAGCCCCTGTACGTGGAGATCACCGACTTCGGCGAGGCCTGCGCCACCGGCAACACCCCGCGCGCAAGCGCCGAGCACGGTCTCCAGGTCGTGAAGGTGCTGGCCGCGGCCGACGAGTCGATGAAGAGTCGAGGCGCTCCCGTGGAGATCGAATGGTGATACACGAAACGGCATCGGTCGCCCCCGACACGAAGTTCGGTGACAACTTCACTGTCGGGCCTATGGCGATCATCGGGCAGGACCGGGAGGAACGCGGCCCGGTGGTCTTCGGTGACGACTGCCTCGTCAGGAGCCACGCCATCGTCTACGCAGGCTCCACCTTCGGCGACCGCTGCGCCCTCGGCCATTACACCCTGGTCCGCGAGGGATGCGTCATCGGAGCCGACGTCTCGATCGGAAGCCGCACTGGTCTCGCCCCGGGTGTGCAGGTCGGCGATGGTGTCAGATTCCACTCGGGCTGCTTCATCGGGGAGCAGTCCGTCATCGAGGACGATGCGTGGTTCGGGCCCAATGTGATGGTCATCAACGCGCGCTATCCGAATCGGCCCGACACCAAGGGCAACCTCGAAGGAGTGCTCGTGGAACGAGGCGCCGTGATCGGCGCCGGGGTCCTTCTCCTGCCTGGAGTTCGGATCGGCGCCGGCGCGCTGATCGGTGCGGGTGCGGTGGTCACCAGGGACGTGGCCCCCGGTGGGAAGATCGTGGGAAACCCGGGAAGGGCGATCGCATGAGGCAGATCCCGTTCATGGACCTGAGCCGCCTCCACGAGAGCATCAAAACCGAGATCGACGAGGCCGTGGCCACGGTCATCCGGGACTCCGCCTTCATCGGGGGTGACACGGTGAAGCGGTTCGAGGCCGCCTTCGGTGAGGCGCACGGCCTCCCTGAGGGTGCCGGCTGCGGGTCCGGCACTGACGCACTGTCACTGGCGCTGCGAGCATTGGGGGTGGGACCGGGCGACGAGGTGGTCGTGCCCGGCATGACGTTCGTCGCCACCGCCGAAGCGGTGGTGCACGTTGGAGCCACCCCGGTGCTGGCGGATGTTGATCCGCTGACGCTGCTGC
>DATGPZ010000155.1:0-4686 GCA_035304485.1 Acidimicrobiia bacterium
CTCACCATCACGGAGCTCTCCGACCAGATCCGGGAGGCGGGAATCGAGAGGGGAGACGCGGTGATGGTCCATGCCTCGCTACGACGGATCGGGCCGGTCGAGAGCGGGGCCGAGGGGGTGGTGTCGGCTCTCGATCGAGCCGTGGGGCCACGGGGAACCGTCTTCATGACGCTGGGAGCGGACGATCCCTTCGCCTGGGTCAACGACCGCCCTGAGGAGGAGCGGGAAGAGGCGTTGGCGGACGCCGAGCCGTTCGACTGCCTCTCTACCCCCGCGGCCCCCGACATCGGAGTGCTAGCCGAGATCTTTCGCCGTCAGCCCGGGACGCTGGTCAGCGACCACCCCGAGGGACGGTTCGCTGCCCGCGGCGAACATGCCGCCCATCTGGTTCGGAGCCAACCGTGGGACGACTACTACGGGCCGGGCTCTCCACTGGAGCGATTCGTCGAGCTCGACGGCCGTGTCTTGCGTCTGGGCGCCGATCCCGACACGGTCACCCTCCTCCACTACGCCGAGTACCTGGCGGACATCCCGAGCAAGCGGACGGTCACCCGACATCGCAAGGTCGTGGGAGAGTCGGGACCGGAGGTGCGCGTGATTCGGGCGCTCGACGACAGCAACGGGATCGCCGAGTGGAGAGGTTCTGACTACTTCGTCGACATCTTGTCGGAGTTCATCGCCACGGGTGGGGTGCGAACCGGTGTGGTGGGAGGGGCCGTGTCCGAGCTGTTCGATGCCCGTGCCATGGTGGATTTCGGGGTGGAGTGGATGGAACGAAACCTGGGTGAGCGGAAACAACCGAATCTGTCATACCCCTGACCTACTCTCGTCGGCGTGAAGATATTGCACACCGCCGACTGGCACATCGGCCGCTCGATCCGCGGCCGTAGTCGCCATGACGAGCAGGCCGCGGTCATGGCCGAAATCGCCCAGATCGCCGGTGACGAGGAGGTGGACCTCGTTCTCGTGGGCGGCGACCAGTTCGACACGTCGAGCCCGGCACCTGCTTCCGAGCAACTCGTCTACCGGACGTTGCTCGACCTGGCGGAGGTGGCTCCGGTCGTCATGGTGGCGGGCAACCACGACCACCCTCGGCGACTGGAGGCGGTGGCGCCCCTACTGGCGATGGGCAGAGTCACGGTCGCCACCGATCTCGCCCGTCCCGATGCCGGGGGAGTCGTGCGACCGCTCGAGGGGGTGCGGGTCGCACTGATTCCTTTCGTCTCCCAACGCAACATCGTCACGGCGTCCGATCTCCTCGAGCTCGAGGCGGATGAGCAAGGCAACAAGTACGCCGTTCGGATGGCGGCAGTCATCGGCGCGCTGTGCGATGGGTTGTCGGCCGACGAGGTCAATGTGGTACTGGGCCACATCATGGTCCACGGCGGTGAGGTGGGGGGCGGTGAACGAGCCGCTCATACCGTCTTCGACTATTCGATTCCGGCCCAGAGCTTCCCCTCCAGCCTGACCTACGTGGCCCTCGGCCATCTCCACCGGCATCAGCGGATGCCGGCGTCGGCGCCCGTGTGGTATTCGGGCTCGCCCTTGCAGCTCGACTTCGGTGAGGTCGACGACCGGAAAGGGGTCCTCCTGATCGAGGCAGAGCCCGGGGTGCCCGCCCGGGTCGAGTTCCGCGCCGTGACTGCGGGTCGCCGGCTACGGATACTGCGGGGCACGCTGGAGCAGGTGGAAGCGGCGGCGGCGGAGGCGGCAGAGGACGACTACATCCGCGTGGTATTGGACGAGTCGGCCCGTGCCGGGCTCGCCGACAGCGTGCGCCAGGCGATCCCGCAAGCGGTCGATGTGGTCCTCGATCCTTCCCGTCGCCCCGAGCACGTGCGTCGGCGGCGGCGCGGCGGCCGGTCCCATCACGAGCTGTTCGTCGAGTACCTCAACGAGGTCGACGCGGTCGATGAGGGAGTCATCGAGTTGTTCGATGCGCTGGTGGAGGAGGCTCATGAGGCCTGAGCGTCTCACGATCGAGGGGTTCGCACCCTTCCGTGACCGGATCGAAGTCGATTTCTCCGGACTGGATCTGTTCGCTCTCACCGGTCCCACCGGAGCCGGCAAGAGCTCCGTCATCGATGCTCTGGTGTTCGCCCTCTACGGAAGTGTCCCCCGCCACGGCAAGAAGAGCATCAGCCCCGTCATCTCACTGGGAAAGGCACAGACCACGGTGGGTTTCGACTTCCGGATCGACGGACGTCCATACACGGTGGTCCGAAAGGTCCAACGAAACACCAAGGGTGGGGTCGCCAGCGAGGCACGGTTGGAGAGCGACGGCGATGTACTGGCCTCGGGGGCGGAAGTGACCCAAGCCGTCGAAGCGTTGCTCGGGTTGGGTATCGACCACTTCACACGATCGGTGGTTCTGCCCCAGGGCGAGTTCGCTGCTTTTCTCCACGACACCCCTGCCGGCCAGCAGGACCTGGTCAAAGCGCTGCTCGACATGGGCGTGCTCGACACGGTACGCAAGCTGGCCACCGAGCGAGCCAAGACCGCAGGGGCGCTGGCTGAGCGGGCGAAGTTGGCGCTCGAGGCACTCGAGGAGGTGACGCCCGAGGCCGTTGCCGCCTGTTCCCAGCGGTTGGCGACTCTCGAGGAACTGGTCGAGCCGGTGGCGGAGGCGGAACAGTCGATCAGCCGCGCAGAGACGTTCGTCAAAGAGCGAAACGACGAGGTCGAGAGGGTGGAGCGTCTGGCGAGGCTGGTCGGTTCCATTTCGGTGCCCGAGGACGTAGCCGTGGTGGCGGACGAACTGGAGACGTTGCAGTCCGCTCTGGCCGACGCACAACAGGAATGTGCTGCCGCCGAGGCCGATCTGCGTGCGCTCGAGAAGACCAGCGAGGCCTTGCCGAGTCGAACCGATCTGGAATCGGCCCAGCAAGTCATCGGCCGCTTGGAGGAGGCGCGTCGACGCCGCGACGATCTCGCGATCGAGGACCTGGAGCAAGCGGCCCAGGTCGCGCTCGAGGAGTGGCAGGCGGCGGTGCAGAGCCACGAACGCTCCCAAGCCGATCTGGAGTCGGTGCGCGATCGCCACACCGCCCACGCGCTGGCGGCAGGGCTGGCCGAGGGCGACGAGTGTCCCGTGTGCAGTCGCCCTCTCGACGAGGCACCGAAGATCCAAGTCCCCGATCTCGAAGAGAAACAGGCCGCCGTGAGGGCGGCGGCCGATGCTCGTCAGCTGGCCGACGAGCGCCGGAAAGTCGCCGAAACGGCCCTGACCGAAGCCCGGGCCTCGCGGCGAGCACTCGACGAGACCATCGCCGAACTGGAAGAGAGATTGGCCGGTTTGCCGGTATCCGACGATCTCGCCGACCAGCTGGCAGCC
Organism: Acidimicrobiia bacterium; assembly: GCA_035304485.1. GTDB lineage: Bacteria > Actinomycetota > Acidimicrobiia > Spongiisociales > ZC4RG35 > ZC4RG17. The sequence goes on from DATGPZ010000155.1 coordinate 3,335, forward strand.
CGTTCTGAGCTCGACTCGGAGCTGTCCACCGCCAGGTCCCGGTTGGAGGGGGCTCGGGAGTCGTTGGACAAAGCCCGAGCGTCACTGGCCGAGCGGGAGCAGTCGGCCGCTCGAGCGTGGGAGCGTTTCGGCGAGATGCGGGATCGGTTGGCAGCACTGGAGCCTCCACCACCGCCGCGAGACGACCTCCGAAAGGCCTGGGATGAGCTCTCGGGGTGGGCAGCCGGCATGGCGGAAAAGCTCACAGAGCAGCTGATCGAGGCCCGCGACGTCGCCGACCGAGCAAGGGTTGCGCTCGAAGAGCAGCGAGCCGACCTCGAACGCCTGTTGGGGGAAGCCGGGGTCGAGGGAAACGGTTCCGCCTCCGCCCGGGTGGCGGTCGCCGTCGCGGAGGCCAAGGCAGCCCTCGATCGACTGCAAGAGCGGATGGAGGAGAAGCGGTCGCTCGAGGCCGATTCCGCTGAGTTCTCCAAGCAGGCAGCGGTGGCCTCCAGCCTGGGCAACCACCTCCGGGCCAATCGGTTCGAGGCGTGGCTGCTGGCGGAGGCACTGGCCACCCTCGTGGAAGGGGCCAACGAGCTGTTGGACGATCTCACCGCCTCGGCCTATTCGCTGGCCCTGTCAGGTCAGACGATCGAGGTCGTCGATCATCGAAACGCCGACGAGCTCCGCTCCGTCAAGAGCCTGTCCGGTGGCGAGACCTTCCTGGTCTCGTTGGCGCTGGCGCTCTCCCTGGGCGAGCAGCTCACCACCGTGGCGGACAAGCAGGCGGCCCGTCTGGAGGCGATTTTCCTCGACGAGGGATTCGGGTCGCTCGACGCCGAGACCCTGGAGACGGTGACGGTCGTGGTCACGGAGTTGGCTGCTCAGGGCCGGATGGTAGGGATCGTGACCCATGTCAAAGAGCTCGCCGAGCAGATGCCGGTGCGGTTCGAGGTCCGTCCGGGACCGGATGGATCCTCCATCGAAAAGGTGGCGGTATGAGATATGGGCGGGGTGGTGGGGCGGCATGAAATACACAGTGGCGCAGTGGTCGCCCGAGTACGGCTTACCCGCCGACCCGGACCTCGAGGACGGCTCCGAGCGGGTCGAGGTCGGGGTGGAGATCCCGGCGGGGGAGTGGCGCAGCCTCCTACCCGAGGCGGAGCCCGTCGACGACGTGCTCTTCGTGGATGGGGTGCGGAGGGTCGACGCCAACCTGTGGATCGAGCAGGGCGAGGGGCGTCCGGCACTGGGGTTGGCGGCGACGTATGCCGCCGGAGCGGTCCGCTCCAACGGCACGGCCCGGATCGTCGACGCCCGGGTGGACCGAGGGCTGTTCACGGCTGCGGCCGGTGCCATCGACATAGACA
>DATGPZ010000156.1:0-20458 GCA_035304485.1 Acidimicrobiia bacterium
AGGAGGAACCGACTGGGTCGACGGCTACCTGGCTCGCAAGCTCGACCAGGTGAGCGCCCTCGGCAAGCTCCTGGACCCGATCGCCGACCGGCTGATGATCGCCTCCGCCCTCATAGGTGGGCTGATAGCAGGAGTCGTGCCCGGCGTGGTGGGCTGGCCCCTGCTGGTCCGCGAAGCCATCGTCGGCGGAGCCGCAGTCCTGCTGATGATCCGGGGTCACCAAGCCCTCGATGTGCGGATGGAGGGCAAGGTGGCGACCTTCCTCCTCTACGGCTCCATCGCTTCGTTCTACTTCGTGGCTGCCGACATCCTGGTGTGGCTGTTCGGGCCGCCGGCCTGGATCGCCGGAGCGGTTGGCCTCTTCCTCTACTGGTGGGTGGCCGTCGTGTACCTGAAGGAAACCCGCATCCGGTTGGGTTCGTTAGAGTCCGAGGCCACTGACCAGGAGGTGTGATTGAACGTCCCCGACCATCTGCGCTATACCGAGGAGCACGAATGGATCGAGTCCCTCGACGATGGCACGGTCAAAGTGGGGATCACCGACTACGCCCAGGACCAATTGGGTGATGTCGTCTTCGTCGAACTGCCCAGTGGAGGCGAGTTCGAGGCCGGCGCGATGGTCGCCGAAGTCGAGTCCACCAAGTCCGTGGCCGAGGTGTATGCACCGCTCACCGGTGAGGTCGTGGCCGTCAACCAGAAACTGGCCGACGCCCCCGAGACCATCAACGAAGACCCCTACGGGGAAGGATGGTTCGTGATCATGCGGCCGTCGGATCCTTCTGACCTCGAAGGCTTTCTCGACTCGGCTGCTTATCGGGCCCTCATCGAGTGACCACCGACGTCTCTCCCTCCTACACTGACAGCCGATGACCTGCCCGAACTGCAATGCTCGAGTTCCGGGCGGCGCCAATTTCTGTCCGAACTGCGGAGCGGAAATGGAGAGCGACCCGACTGTTGTCTATCTCCCGTTGGAAGACCGCCGGGAGCATCCTCTCACGCCTGCGGAGGCGGAAAACATCGAAGGGATTCGAGGGTTCGCCCTCGTGGTCGAGCACGGCCCCCGTGCCGGGATGACCTTCGTCCTCAACCCGGGGGTCACGACCGTCGGCCGTCATCCCGAGAGCGACATCTTCCTCGACGACGTCACGGTGTCGCGACATCACTGTCGCTTCATCGTCGACGGAGGAACTCTCACCGTGGAGGATTCGGGATCGACCAACGGCACCTACGTGAACGAGGCTCGGGTCGACAGCGCTCAACTCCGAGCCGCCGACGAGGTCTTGATCGGACGTTTCCACTTCATCGTCGTTCATGGTGATGCCTGAGGAGCCACTCAGCATCGGAGAGGTCATCGACCTCCTGAAGGACGAGTTTCCTGACGTATCCGTGTCGAAACTCCGGTTCCTGGAGTCCCAGGGACTGGTTTCGCCGGCTCGGGCCGACAGTGGTTACCGCCAGTTCGACTCGGAGGATCTGAAGAGGATCAGGTTCATTCTCACCCAACAGCGGGACCACTTCCTGCCGCTAAAGGTGATCAAGTCGAAACTGACGCTGTGGGAGCGGGGAGAGGACCCCGGCCCGGACGCCGAGCCGCCTGCCCAGGACCCCCTCGATCAAGAAGGGGAGCCGATGACGCGATCCGATCTGGTCCGCCGCAGTGGGCTGAGCGAGAAGGATTTCGATGCCCTCCTCGAGCACGGGCTCCTGGCCCCGGTGGGGGATTCGACGGTGTTCTCTCCGGATGCGCTGACGATCGCCATCGAATGCCGGCGTCTGATGGAAGTCGGACTGGAGGCCCGACATCTGCGAACCGTGCGGCTGTCGGCCCAACGGGAAGCCGAGCTGCTGCGCCAGCTCACCGCCCATCTCCTCTCGTCGCCGTCGGCGGAGGCACGGGCGCGGGCCCGTGACCTCTTGGCGGCCTGCTCCGATTCGGTACAGGCACTGCATCGCGCCATCCTGACGGCGGAAGTCAGGGCCTTGCTACACGAATGAGAAACAGACTCGTCGCCATTCTGGCATTCGCCGCCGTCCTCTTGGCCGGGTTGCCGGGCGTCGCCGCTCCACTTCGGGTGCCCGTGCCACCCCGGGAAGGGCTGGTCTCGCCGGCGGCGCCGAGCGTCACGGCCGAGAGCTGGATCGTCTACGACGCCGACGCCGGGGTCGTCCTGGCGGCCCACAACGCCGACGAGGAACGCCCGCAGGCGTCGACGACCAAGATCATGACCGCGCTCGTTGCCCTGAAGTACGGTGACCTCGACGACATCGTCACGGTGAGCACTCGAGCGGCCGACGTGGGTGAAGCCGAGATCGGGCTCCATCCGGGCGAACAACTCCCGTTGCGCCTGCTGTTGACCGCCCTCATGGTCCGATCGGCCAACGACGCCGCCATGGCGGTGGCCGAGCACATCGGCGGCTCGGTCGAAGGCTTCGCCGACATGATGAACGCCGAGGCAGAGGCGCTGGGTCTGGAGCACACCCACTTCGACAATCCCCACGGGCTGGATGGCCAGGACCACTATTCGAGCGCACGCGACCTCCTGAAGACTGCGCTGGCCGCCATGAGTTATCCCGAGTTCCGGGAGATGGCTGCAACGACAGAGATGCCGTTTCCAGAGGCGCCGGACGGGACCGAGCGCAAGATCGTGGCCACGAACCATCTCTTGGAGGAGTACCCGGGGGCGATCGGTATCAAGACCGGCTACACCGGCCGGGCCGGTCTCGTACTGGTCGGCGCGGCGGTGCGGGAGGGGAGGACCGTGTTCACCGTCGTGATGGGCTCGGAAGGTTCCGGGGCCCATTTCGACGACACCGCCACCCTGCTCGACTGGGCATTCGAGCGGTTCCGCTCGGTGGCCATGCTGTCGACAGGGGAGTACGAGCCACCCGATCCGGTGCGAGTCGTGGAGGACGATCCGGTGCCGGAACCCGAGCCCGAGCCGGTCGTCGTGACGCGGACACGGGAGGTGGAGGAGCCGCCGCCGCAGTTGCTCGACGCCTTCACGTGGATGGGGCGCCTCGTGGGCGCCGGCGAAAGTGGCTGAGCCGGCAGTAACTGAGGTCGTCCCGGCACAGGAGATCTCGGCTCGGGTCGAGGAACTGGGGGAGGCGATCTCGAGTGATTACGCAGGCCGTCTACCGGTCCTGGTGGCGGTGCTGGTGGGCTCGCTGCCGTTCCTAGCCGATCTCGTCCGCGCCATCTCCATTCCGATCGAGGTCGACTTCCTGGGAGTGTCCCGCTTCGGTGAAGGAGGGAGGATTCGGTTGGCGCTCGACACCGAGACGACGCTCGAAGGTCGGGACGTCATCCTGGTCGAGGACATCGTGGACACGGGGCTGACACTCACGGTGCTGCGACGCATGCTGGAGGACAGGGGAGCGGCTTCGGTGGTCACGGCCGCGTTGGTCGACAAGACCAGGCGTCGGCTGGTGGAGGTGCCGATCGAGTACCGGGGGTTCGAGGTGGGCGACGAATACCTGATCGGCTATGGGTTGGACTGGAAGGGGCGCTACCGAAACCTGGCTTCGTTGTGGGCGGTTCTCGATCTCGAAACGCTGGTCGAGGACCCCGACGCTCTGGTTCCCCACCTCTACGGCGGGACGCGAGATTGAGTCCCGTCCGCTGATAACCTCTGTGCGATGGCAGGAAGCGATGCCATAGCGATGACCGTGATAGGGGTTCGGGTGGAGTTGCCCTCGAACACCCCTATCGTCCTGCTCCGGGAACAGGACGGTCCCCGCTACCTCCCGATCTGGATCGGAGCCGCGGAGGCGACCGCCATCGCCACCGCCATGGAGAACGTCGAGCCACCTCGCCCGCAGACTCACGATCTGCTCGTGATGACGATCGAGGAGTTGGGCGCCAGCATGGAGCGGGTGGTCGTCTCGGAGATGCGCGATAGCGTCTTCTACGCTGATCTGGTCCTCGCCACTCCCAACGGTGAAGTGCACATCTCCGCTCGACCGTCCGATTCGATCGCCTTGGCGGTCCGGACCGGTGCTCCCGTGTTCGCCGATGCGTCGGTCCTGGCGGAAGCCGGAATCGAGATCGAGGACGAGTCCGAGGAACAGCAGATCGAACGTTTTCGCGAGTTCCTCGAGGACGTGACGGTGGAGGATTTCCTCGAAGGGGGAGAGGGCGAAGGCGGCACGGGCGCCTGACTGACCCACGTCGGTGCCGATTCGATGGTGCGAGTCGACTTCGAACGCGTTCGCCCTCCCGAGACCGCGTTTTCCACAGGTTGTTGACAACTCCACCTCGGCGGCGGTACCTTTCTGACACATTCGGAATTACGCTGCTGTAAGCAGCAGGGGGCCGAGGGTCGACGCAAGCGAACCAGCCCCGCCTGCAAAGGAGAGGCCAGCCGTGGACATCACCAACCAGACCATCCAGGGTTACAGAGCGCCCCAGGTGTGCAGCCTGGTCGGTATCACATACCGACAGCTCGACTATTGGGCCCGCACCGGTCTGCTGGAACCGTCGCTTCGTCAAGCCAGGGGCTCAGGATCCCAGCGGTTGTACTCGTTCACCGATGTGGTGCAGCTGAAGGTGATAAAGCAGCTCCTCGATGCCGGGATGTCATTGAAGAAGATCCGTTCGGCGGTCGAGATCCTGCGTGAGCAGCTAGCCAGTGACCGTCCCCTGACCGACGTCACCCTTCTCTCCGACGGCCACACCATCTATGCCGCGACCAGCGCTGATGAGGTCATGGACGTCCTTCGGCGGGGCCAGGGAGTGTTCGGCATCGCGGTGGGACCGGTCCAGGACGAAGTCGCCGGTGCCATCCACCAACTCCATCCCGACACGGTCGACCAAGCCACCGAGGGTCGGGAGATACCCAGCGTGAAGGCGGGAGCGAACTGACGGATACCCACCGTCCCCGGGCGGAGGAAGTCGACTTCGCACACAACAGCGAACGACAGTTCGCAGTCCTGTTGGACTTCTACGGCATTGCGTGGGAGTACGAACCGAGGTCGTTTCCGATCGGATGGGATCGCGACGGAGAGCCCCGGCAGTTCTTCACACCCGATTTCTATCTGCCCGACGAGGACATCTACATCGAGATCACGACGATGAACCAGAAGCTGGTCACGAAGAAGAACCGCAAGGTTCGAATGCTGCGTGAGCTCTATCCCGACATCCGTTGCAAGGTGCTGTATCAGCGTGACTACCTGCAGCTGATGGCGAAATACGGGCTGGAGGATCCAGATCACCTGGACGAGGTGCCGCCTCCGACTCGCCTCCCCGGTCGGCCGGTCGTGACTCGTCTGGACGACCGCGGTTCGCGAGTCGGATGACCCGCAACTCGCCGCTCCACGACCAGCACCTCGAGCTGGGAGCCCGGTTCGTCGATTTCGCCGGATGGGAGATGCCGGTTCGATACGACTCCGTCCTCGCCGAGCATCGGGCGGTCCGGTCGAATGTCGGGGTTTTCGACGTCTCCCACCTCGGACGGCTCGCCGTCGAGGGGCCGGAGGCAGCGGCGGCCCTGCGGGATCTGTTCACCAACGACGCCACATCCCTCGAGCCGGGCCGTACCCACTACACGCTCCTCTTGAACGAGGCAGGCGGCATCATCGACGACATCCTCGTCTGGCGCTGGTCGGAAGACGCGTTCTGGGTGCTTCCCAACGCCGCCAACTCGGACCGGGTGGCGAACGAGATCCGCTCCCGAGGCCCGGAGGTGCGGGATCTCAGGGAAGAGACCGTGTTCCTCGCCGTCCAGGGCCCGCAGGCTCCGACGATCATCGAGAAGGTCGTCGGAGAAGCTCCGGCCCGATTCCGGACCGCCGTTGTCGGCGATATCCGGATGGCCGGCACCGGCTACACCGGAGAGCGCGGCGGAGAGTTGTGCCTGCCCACGGAAAGGGCAGCGGACGTATGGGCCAGGCTGATCGAGGCCGGCTGTGTCCCCTGTGGTCTGGCTGCGCGCGACACCTTGCGGCTCGAAGCGGGTCTTCCGCTCTGGGGCAGCGATATCGACGAGGAGACTTCGCCCCTCGAAGCCGGACTCGAGTTCGCGATCGACTGGGACCACGATTTTCCCGGGAAGGAATCGCTGCTCCGGCAGCGGGAGTCGGGTCCGGAACGACGATTGGTCGGCCTGATGACAGAGGAGCGGGTCGTGCCTCGGCACGGCTATCAGGTGCGGTCGGGTGACTCCGTCGGGACCGTCACCTCGGGCAACCTCAGCCCGATGCTCGACAAGGGAATCGCCCTCGCCTACCTGGCTCCTCCGGTCGAGACGGGGGTTCCGGTCGCGATCGAGATCCGGGGTCGGTGGATTCCGGGTCACACGGTGAAGCCGCCCTTCCATCGGTGACGATCGACTTCTCCGAAGGGATCGATCCCCAACAGTTCGCTCCTCTTCCTGCTCACGACCGCGTCTTCGTCGGTGGCCACACGGTGTGGACCGGTCCGTACCGGCCTCCGGTAGTCGTGTGCCAGCCCAACCGGTGGGGTGTGGTCGAAGACACCTTCCCTTCGGTCCCGTGCGTGGTGGAGGCCGACCCGGTCGTGACCGGATGGCTGGCTCTGCCGGACGACGTGGTCGGGTTCGTGGACCGGGCGCACCGACCGATCTCCCAGCCCGGGCGTTCACCAGAGGGCCGGGAGGCCATGCGGAAGGCGAGCCGACTCGCGTCGATGGTCGCTCAGTTGAAAGGGGTGGGTCCTCTCACCAGAGACTTCGCTCGCACCGTTCCGCTGATCACTCCCGTCGAGGCCGTCCAGATCATCGAGTTCTTCGATTCCTGCGGAATCGTCGGCGTGCGACCTCTCGATGGGCTGGCCGGCGGGTTGGCTGTGACGGTGAGGGCGGATCATACCGAAGCCGAGCTGCGGTCATTCGCAGAGGCGCTGGAGCAGGCTCTGGGGCGATAGAGTGCGCCCGGATGGCGAGCGAAGTGGAGATCCGCCCGGGCGACCCTGGCCCGCAACTGGTTCGGACCTGGCGACCGGACGGCGACTCTCGGGCGACGATCGTGTTGGTCCATGGCATCGCCGAGCATTCCGGCCGTTACGAGCGGACCGGGGATCTCCTCGCCGAGGGCGGGTTCACCGTGGTGAGTGCCGATTTGATGGGCTGTGGCGGCTCGGCCGGCCGACGTGCCGACATCGAGGACTGGGCCGTCTACCTCGACCAGGTGCAAGGTCTCGTCGAAGGCGCGCCTCGCCCCCTGGTCCTGCTCGGCCATTCGATGGGCGGTCTGATAGCTCTCGAATATGCCTTGGCGGAGCGTCCGTCACCCGACCTCCTGGTCCTCTCCGCGCCCGCACTCGACGGCGGCGCCTCCTGGCAACACCTCCTCGCTCCCGTGACGGCGGCCCTGCTTCCGACCCTCCGGATACCCAATGCGCTCCGGGGAGACCAGCTCTCGCGTGATCCAGCCGTGGGCGAGGCTTACTTTTCCGACCCGCTGGTCAGCACGTCCACCACGACCCGGATGGGCGCAGAGCTGTTTCGGGCGATGCGACGGGTGAGAGCTGCCGTCGGGGGATTGGACGTCCCCACCCTGGTGTTGCACGGAGGTCTGGACACGATCGTGCCGCCAACGGCCACACTCGCTCTGGAGCCCTTTGCCGAGAGGCGGCTGTATCCGAAGCTGCGTCACGAGTTGTTCAACGAACCCGAGGGCCCCGACATCCTCCGCGAAGTGGTGACCTGGATAGAGGAGCACCTGCCGGACGAAGGCTGAGCGGCCTTCTCGATTCGATTTCAGACCACGTCGACGATCAGAGCCCGATGGTCGGCACCGGTGATCCGCCGGACCTGGCAGTTCTGTACTTTGACATCCCGAACGAGGGCGTGATCGATGCGCAGCATGGCCGGCATCCAGGGTCGGTAGCCCCAGGTCCGACGTGGGCGACGCCCGGTCCGGCGGGCCCATTCGGCGACTCCATCGTCGAGGAGAGTGGTCAGGCGCCGGTATGCGGGCCACACCGGAGTCGAGTTCAGATCGCCGACGAGCAGGGTTGGCCCGGTCGTTTCCCGCAGCTTCGACTCCAGTGTCAGCACCTGCTGGCGACGCTTGCGCAGCGGCGGGGGAGCGTCGACGGGGTTGGCGAGATGGACGCACCAGATGGTGATCGACTCCTGGGCGACCAGAGCACCTCGGTGAGGCAGAGGTATCCGCCGAACCTCCAGCGGGAAACGAGCGGCTATCGCCGAGCCGGTGTGGTCGAGCGCAGGCGAGACGAGACCGTGGGGAAGACGGTCGGCGATCACTTCGGCGGCATTCGGCGCCAGTTCCTGGGCCGCCACCACGTCGGGACGCATCTCGTCGAGAAGACGGGCGAGCGAGGCCGGATCGGCGCGACCGTTGTACAGATTGGCAGAGAGGACCCGAAGCATGAGTAAGTCATGGTATGCGAGTATTGGGATATGTCATTCGGTGGACGCTTGCTGGTTGCAACCCCGCTGATCACTGACCCTCACTTCTTCCACACGGTCGTGTACCTGTATGCCCACGACCCCGACGAGGGAGCAGCGGGAGTCGTCTTGAACCGACCCACGGAGGAGCCGACCGTCGAGCATCTGCCTGGTTGGCGTTCCCATCTGGCCGCCCCACCCAACATCTTTTGGGGCGGCCCCGTGGCGGAGGCGAATGGCCTGGTCTTGCTGGTGGCGGACGGTGAGGTTCGATTGGCAGACGATCTCGACCCGCCCATGGATACGGTCAGGGCGCGGCTCTTCGTCGGGCAGGCTGGATGGGCTCCTGGCCAACTGGAGGCCGAGATCGCCGAGGGCGCCTGGGTGGTGACGGATCCACTGCCCGACGACATCGTGTCGCCCTTCCCTGATCGGCTCTGGAGCCGGGTCCTGCGGCGAGTGGGTGGCGAGGCGGCGGTCTGGTCGACCCATCCCGTCGATGTGCGGATGAACTGAGAATCTCTCCTCGTGCCCTACCCTTGCGCACCATGACCGTTCCGAAACTCCGCCGAGCAGTACGGCGCAACCCTCCGGGGCTGAGTCTGGAACGGCAGCTATGGGAGGAGGGAGCCGAGGTCGTGGTCGGCGTCGACGAAGTGGGCCGTGGAGCTTGGGCCGGGCCGATCAGCGTGGGCGCGGCCGTAGTGCCGATGGATCGCCGCGTGTACAAGGTTCGGGACTCCAAGCTGCTCACCGAGCCCGAGCGAGAAGCCCTTTTCGATCGCCTGTCCGGATGGGCGCGGGCGTGGGCGGTCGGGCATGCCAGCCACGAGGAGTGCGACGAATTGGGAATGTCCGACGCTCAACGCCTTGCCGCCCAACGAGCGATCGATGGGCTCGGGATCACACCCGACGTCGTGCTCGTCGATGGGAACTGGGATTTCGTCGGAGGAGCCCGCAAGATCGTGGGTGGTGACCGGGTGTCACTGTCTGTGGCGACCGCTTCGATCCTCGCCAAGGTGACCCGGGACAGGATCATGCGTCGGTTTGCCCCGGAGTTTCCGCCCTACAACTTCGAGGCGAACAAGGGTTATCCGTGTCCCACCCACAAGGCGGCGCTCCAGGCGTGGGGACCGAGTTCCATCCATCGCCGGAGCTGGGTGTTCATGGATCATCTCGTTTGGTCCGGGGTGGAGCGCTACCGGCGGCCCGGCGAGCAGTTGCAACTCGGCTTTTGACAGCAATTTCCTAGTAGTTCTCCTACCCTGGCGTGCTCAGAAGCCTGCTCAGGATGTGGGCGGGTTCTGCCGATATGGGAGGCGATGCAAGTTTCAGTGTCGGGTGCCGAACTGGACGACCTGTTCTACCGGTTGCCGGCCGCTCTCTACCGCACCTCCGCCGACGGACGGGTCCTGGCGGCCAATCACGCCACTGCCGAGTTGTTGGGATACGACTCGCCCGCGGAGTTGTTGGCCGAAGAGGACGGGGCCCTCGTCGCTCATCCCGACCCCCGTAAACGCCAAGAGTGGCGGCGAGCCATAGAAAGGACTGGAATCCTGCGGGACTTCCAGGTCAATCTGCGCCGAAAGGACGGCTCGACGATTTGGGTCCGGGACACGGCTCGGGCGATCTACGACGAGGACGGAAATGTGCGCTTCTACGAGGGAGTGTTGACTGATATCTCTGCGGAGCTCCGGGCGTCGATCTCTTCGGCCATCCTGTCAGGGGTTCTCGAATCGACCACCGATCTCGTGGTGGTGTTCGATGGCGATCATGCCCTGCGCTATGCCAACGGGGCGGCTCGTAGCTATCTGGGGCTGACCGAGGAGTACATCCTCACGCGGCCGCAGTTCGAGGAGGTCATCACCGGAGTCGAATGGTCGCGCGCCAGCACCTTCATCGGCCCGCGTGGATGGTCCGGCGAGTTGACGATCGAGGATCGCCACGGACGCCCGAGTCCGCTGTGGGTGGTGGTCACCCGCCACGAAGGGCCTGATCAGGCTCCGTATATCGCTGCCATCGCCCGCGACCTGACTCAGGTGAAAGCCACCCAGCGACGCCTGGAGGAGCTGGTCACGGCGAAGGACGTCTTCGTCGCCACGGTGTCCCACGAGTTGCGCAATCCGCTGACGGGCATCGTCGGGTTGGCGGAGGAGTTGCGGGATGGCTACGCCGATTTCAGTGAGCAGGAACGGCACGACCTGATCACGCTGATCGCTCATCAGGCCGGCGAGATGACATCACTGGTCGAGGACCTCCTGGTTGCGGTCCGCTCGGATGTCGCCGACGTGGCGGTCGTGCCGGAGTCCGTCGATGTGGTGGCCGAATTGGAGCCGCTGCGGGTGCTCCGGTTGCACCAAGTCGAGTGGTTGGCGCCGTCGCACTCGGTCCTGGCCTGGGCCGATCCTCAACGGTTACGCCAGATCGTCCGCAATCTGTTGAGCAATGCCGAGCGTCATGGCGGGGAGCACATCCGTTTGAACGTGGAAGCGACCGGCGACGGGGTCGTGGTCACCGTGAGTGACGATGGGCCGGGTGTAGCCGAGGAAGACGTGGAGCGCATCTTCGAGCCCTATCAGCGAGCGGTAGGAGCGACCGTGAAGCAGGGATCGGTGGGTTTGGGTCTGAGTGTGTCTCGGCGTCTCGCCCGACTGATGGGTGGTGACCTGGAATACGACTACGACGGGCACTGGGCGACGTTCCGGCTGATACTTCCGCCGACGGGCGGCGCCGTTTCGTCCCGCGAGCCGTAGCATTCGACCGATGCGTGTTCTCGTCACCGGCGGGGCCGGATTCGTGGGAAGTCATGTGTGCGTCGCCTTGAGCGAGGCCGGCCACGAACCCGTCATCCTCGACAACTTCAGCAACGCCAAGTCCGACGTCCCCGACCGGATTGGCCAGATCACCGGGGAAGAAATCGAAGTCCACAAAGCCGACATACGCGATTCCCAGATGCTGGGCGGCATCTTCGCCTCGTCCGGGTTCGATGCCGTGGTCCATTGCGCGGCGCTGAAGGCGGTGGGGGAGTCGGTCGCCCAGCCGTTGCGCTATTACGACAACAACGTCAGCGGGACCATCGAGCTGCTGGAGATGATGGACCGCCATGGGGTCAAGCGGCTCGTGTTCTCCTCGTCTGCGACGGTCTATGGAGACCCCGACCACCTTCCTGTGACGGAGGAGAGCGATGCAACCCGAGCCACCAATCCGTACGGGTGGTCGAAGGTGATGATGGAACAGGTCATGCGCGATCTGCATCAGGCCTCTCCGGATTGGTCCTTTGCCCTCCTTCGGTATTTCAACCCGGTAGGTGCGCACCCGAGCGGAATCATCGGTGAGGACCCCGCAGACGAGCCCAACAACCTCATGCCTTACATCGCCCAGGTGGCGTCAGGGCGACGCAGCCGCCTATCGGTGTTCGGTGACGACTATCCCACCCGAGACGGGACTGGGGTCAGGGATTATGTCCACGTCAGCGACCTGGCCGAGGGACACGTCGCCGTCCTGGAGGCAATGGACCCCGAGGGCGGGCTCCTGATCTACAACCTGGGAACCGGCAGAGGCACGTCCGTCCTGGAGATGGTGGCCGCCTTCGAGGCGGCCACCGGAGTGAAGATCCCCTACGAGGTGGTCGGGCGCCGCCCGGGCGATGTCGCCGAGACCTGGGCCTCCGTCGACAAGATCGCCCGGGAGCTGGGATGGACAGCCAAGAAGGGGATCGACGACATGTGCGCCGACATGTGGCGCTGGCAGCAGAGCGGCTACGCCGGCTGATTCATGCCACGTCCGGGTTGAGGGTGTAGATCCCCGTCAACTGGGCCTGGTCGAGGATGTGGCCCTCGATCGCCTCCTTCACGTCGGCGGCGGTGAAGTCGCCACTCACCGGGCATTCGTCCACGTCGAGGGCGTAGACGGTGAAGACGTACCGATGTGGCAGTTCGTCGTTCCACGGAGGGCACGGGCCGTCATAGCCCTTGTACATACCTTCCATCTCGGCGTCGCCACTGAACCAACCGGTGTAGTCGTTGACTCCCTCGCGTGGGCGACCGGCAGCACCGGTCTTGCCCCGAGGGACGACGCCACCGCTCGAATACTCACCTTCCTCGATCGATCGGACATCGGCCGGGATGTCGATCAGGACCCAATGGACGAAATCGGCCCGCGGGAGATCGGCCGGGACCGTTCTTCCTTCCTGGTTCACATCGTCACCGACCGACGGGGCATCTGGGTCTACGCACAGCAGTGCGAAAGACTGCACGCCGTCGGGGACATCATCCCAGGCGAGGTGCGGGTTGCGATTGTCCGAGAAGGAGATGTGTGTGTCCGGGTCCGGCACCGCGAAGGCGCAGCGGCCTGGGATCTTCTCTCCGTCGGCGAATGTGGTGCTGGTGAGTCGCATGGTTTGGACGATAACCCGTCTCCGGATCCAGGATCTGAGAGGATCGGGATACCGTGTGACGATGAACCAGACGAGTGACCTGGCGGAGGCGACCAAACGCTGGATCGCGGGTGATCCCGACCCCGTGACTCGGGGCGAATTGCAGCGCCTCCTCGACGACGAGAACTGGGAGGAACTCGGCGAGAGGATGGGAGGCGTCCTCGAGTTCGGCACGGCCGGAATTCGGGGAGCGGTGGAGGGGGGCTCCAACCGTATGAACCGGGCAGTGGTCATCCGCACCACTGCCGGCCTGGCGCAGTTCCTGGCCGACAGGGGAGAGGGGCCGGTGGTGGTCGGTTTCGACGGACGGCACTCCTCGCGCACCTTCGCCGAGGACACGATCGGGGTGCTGATCGCGGCCGGTCGGGAGGTGAGGTTTTTCCCGGAGCCGGTCCCGACCCCGATGGTCGCATTCGCTGCTCGGCGCTTGGGCGCGGTGGCAGCCGTGGTCGTAACCGCCAGCCACAACCCGCCGGCCGACAATGGTTACAAGGTCTACGACCGGAACGCAGCCCAGATCGTCCCACCGGTCGATTCCGCCATCGCCGCCGCCATCGAGGCTGCCCCGCCCGCGGTCGACGTTCCCCGCGTCGAAAACGCGATGGCGGGAGCAGACGGTGCCTCTCCATTGGATTTCGACGAGATCTACGAGGACTACCGGTCCGAAGTCGAAACCGTGCGACCTCGCCGAACCGGATCCTCGCTGACGGTGGCGTACACCCCGATCCATGGCGTGGGGTGGCGTGTGTTCGAACGCCTGGCGATCGACGCCGGATACCACAACGTCCATGTAGTCGACGAGCAGCGCGACCCCGACGGCGATTTCCCGACCGTCAACTTCCCCAACCCCGAGGAACCGGGTGCGATGGACCTGGTCATGGAGCTGGGCGACCGCATCGAGGCGGACCTGGTCATCGCCAACGACCCGGACGCCGACCGCTTGGCGGTGGCGATCCCGAGCTCGGAAGGCTGGCGGCTCCTCACGGGTAACCAGATCGGGGTTCTGATGGCCGATTGGCTGCTGGAACGTTGGAATGGGGAAGGCGTTCCGCTGGTGATCAACTCGATCGTTTCCTCGCCGATGCTGGCGGAGGTGGCCAGGCTGCACGGTGCTCGATTCGAACAGACCCTCACAGGGTTCAAGTGGATCGCCAACGCCGCTTTGGACCTCGAGGCGGCTGGTGAAGGCCGGTTCGTGTTCGGCTATGAAGAGGCGCTCGGCTACACCGTCGGCCCGGTCGTACGGGACAAGGACGGGTTGTCGGCCGCGCTGGTGTTCATGGACATGGCCGCGGAGTTGGCCGAGGCCGGCAGCTCGGTGAGCGAGAGGCTGGAAGATCTGTACCGACGGGCGGGCCTGTGGGTATCGACCCAGCTGAGTGTGGTCCGTCCCGGCACCGAAGGGCAGGCCGAGATCGAGGGGGCGATGGAGCGAATCGGGAGAACGCAGCCGCCCGAACTCGCCGGAAACCGTGTGGTGGGGTCGACCGACTATCGGCGAGGAGCCGAGGATCGTCCCCGGTGGCTGCCGGAGACACCGCTGGTCGCTCTCGACCTCGAGGGTGGCGGCCGAGTGCTCGTGCGTCCTTCGGGCACCGAGCCGAAGCTCAAGATCTACGTCGACCTGCCCGGGGAGGCGGGCTCGGATTACAGCCAGGCCGAGAAGGAGCTGACAGATCAGGCCGAGCGGATCGCCGCCGCCACGGCTGGGTTCATCGGGCTTTGAGCTCTTCCTGGTGACGGCGGTACAGATACAGCCATCCCAAGCCATGGATGGCGATCCCGAGTCCCAGCACCAAGGTGACGGCCCACTGTCCCAGCACGGCTGCCAAGACGGCAGCCAGGCCGGCTCCGATCACGAGGGCGGTTCTGACTCCGTTGAGAGGACCGAACATGAGGTCATGGTACGCCTCGGAACCGGCAACCGGGCACACTGGTCGGCATATCATCGACCGGCATGCCCTCCGCACTGTTCGAGCCCGACGATGACCTCTACGTTCCCACCGAGCTGACCCGCGGCGGCTGGTCGGACAATGCCCAGCACGGCAGCCCGCCATGCGGATTGCTGGGACGGGCGCTCGAGTCGTTGCCGACCGCCGTGCCGATGCAGGTCGTCAGGTTCACCGTCGACCTGTTCCGAGAAGTACCGCTCCGTCCTCTGCGGGTCGAGACCGACGTGATCCGGGATGGGAAGCGGATCCAGGTGGCTGAAGCTCGACTCTGGGCGGGTGATGTCCAGGTCGGACGCGCCACCTCCCTCAAGATCCGCACAGACGAGATCGACGACGACGAGATCGTGGGAACGGCGGGTCCCCAGGTGCCTCCGCGCCCGGACCCCGAGAGCCTGACGGAGCTGCACTGGCGGGACCACTTCGGTCTCGACGAATCCCTGCTGCGCTTCCACACGGACGCGGTCGAGATCCGATCGGTCGACGACAGTTTCCTCAAGGCGACCCCGGGTGAGAGCTGGTTCCGCCTCAAGGCGGCCCTGGTCGCCGGTGAAGAGATGACTCCGTTTCAGCGCGCCGCCGTCGCCACCGACCTGGCCAACGGCAATGCCCAGGCGCTGGATCCGAAGCGGTGGCTGTACGTGAACCCCGACAACACCCTCTATCTCCACCAGTTGCCGGAAGGGGAGTGGATCGGGATGAGGTCGGTCGCCCACCAGTTCCGGACCGGGATCGGGGTGACGGAGACGCAGCTCTACGACCGGCAGCGGAGGATCGGACACATCAGCCAGGCCCAGCTGATCGATCGGCGTTGACTCAGAAGAGGCTGTTGGCGAGGCGCTTGCGGTACTCGGATATCAGGTCCTGATCGTCCAGTACGTCGAAGAGGTCGAGCATGGACTTTCGGGCATCGTCGGAGATCTCGCCTTGCCGCGCTTCCACCACTTCGAGCAGGGTGGCGAGCGCCTCGGCAGTCCGTCCCGCCGCTGCCTGCGCACGGCCCAGGGCGAGGCGGGCGGCGGCATCATCGGGAGCTGCCTCGACCTTCGCTGCGAGCTCCTCGAGATCACCGGCTCCCAAGAGCATTCGGGCGCGCGACTGGATCCTTTCGACCTCAGTCGTTGCCGGCAACCGAGCTGAGATCTCCAGAGCTTCTTCCGGTCGATCCGTGTCGACCAGGAGGCGAGCCAAGGCGAGGGCGGCATCTCGATGGGTCGGTTCGTCTGCCAGCACCGCGCGCAGGGTGCTCTCGGCTCGATCCGTGTCGCCGGCCTCGATGGCAGCCTCGGCCTCGGAGACGAGCTTGTCGTTGGAGCTGGGTACGAGTTGACGGAGCCATTCGTCGACCGAGGCCTCCGGGAGTGCCCCGGTGAAGCGGGCGACGGGCTGGCCATCGCGGAAACCGATCACGGTCGGGATTCCCTGGACCCCGAACTGCATGGCGAGAGCTTGGTTGCGATCGACGTCGACCTTGACGAGCTCCCAGGCCCCTGCGTCCCGGACGGCGGCGCGCTCGAGGATCGGCCCCAGGACCCGGCATGGGCCGCACCATGCGGCCCAGAAGTCGACCACCACCGGCACCGTCCGGGAACGGTCTACAACGGCGGTCTGGAACTCGTGGGTATCGACGTCGCGGACGAACGAAGACATGGTCATGAAGGGTAGGCCTCGATGAATTCAACAAATCGCGCTTCGATATTCATCCCGACGTGGCATCCTTTGGCGATGCACAACTCCATGACTACCCCCACGGCTCCTTTCGGCACCGTCTTCGGGGACGTCATGGCGGTAGCCCGCTGGGACGGTTCCAGCTGGTCGGAGCCCCAGCTCGAACCGGTCGCGCCGATCGGACTACATCCGGCATCCCACGCTCTCCACTACGGCAGCACCTGCTTCGAGGGGCTGAAGGCCCATCGGGGCGTCGATGACGTCGTTCGGATCTTCCGCCTCGATCGTCACGTCGAGCGGATGCTGGCGTCGGCCGAGCGTCTCTGGCTCCCGGTTCCCGACCGGGACGGCCTGTCCGACATGGTCGTGTCGACGGTGGCGGCGAACCTCGACCAGGTGCCTCAGACACCCGGTTCCCTGTATCTGCGACCGACGCTCATCGGCACGGCGCCGAACATCGGTGCGGCCGGCTCGCCCACCACCGAGGCTCTCCTGTTCGTCCTCGCCAGCCCGGTCGGCGACTACTTCGCCGGGGGAGTGAAGCCGGTGCGGTTGGCGGTGGAGACGAAGCGACCCCGTACGACGGCCTACTTCGGGACGGTCAAGACCGGAGCCAACTACGCCATGGCGTTGGCCGCCACGATGGAGGCGCGCGCGGCCCATGGCGCGGCGCAGGTCTTGTTCGCTCCCGACGGCTACGTCCAGGAGACCGGTGCCTCGAACTTCCTCTTGATCGACCCGAATCGGATAGTCACCCCGGCCCTCGATGGCTCGCTGCTCGAGGGCGTCACTCGTGACTCGCTCCTGACTCTCGCCGGAGACCGCGGGCTCGAGATCGAGGAACGGAGACTGGGCGTCGACGAGGTGATCGGCTGGGCCGAGAGGGGCGGTGAGATCGCCCTGTCCGGCACGGCAGCGGTTCTGACTCCGGTAGGGACTCTCATCGTCGACGGAGAGGACGTGCAGGTCGGCGACGGCGAAGCCGGAACCACCACTCTCGAGCTTCGGAGCCTCCTGGTGGATACCCAGGTCGGCCGATTGCCCGACCCCCACGGATGGACCCGGGCGGTCACTCGATAGGGTCGAGGGCGGACCGGGTGTAGGTGGTGGCAGCGTCCCACAGGAGGATGTGCTCGACGCCTGCGTCCCGCGAAGCCTGTATCTGGGCGCGCACCTCTGCTTCGCCATAGTCGACACCCAGCGAGAAGTCCTGGAGCCACGAGACGATGAAGGCGCCCGTGCCTTCGGTCTGCTCGACGAAGTCGACCAGAGATCGATAGGTGATGTCGTAGGGCTGGGCGTTCGGGTTGTCGACCCCGTATTCGCCCGGCCCCCAGTGGGACGGGTACACCATGGGAGCGATGTAGTCGACTTCTTCGGCCATCCGCGGGATGTCCTGGGCGACCTCGTCGGGTCGGGTGGCGGCGATACCGAAGACCGCCGCCGCCATGCGGGCTCCGGCGCCGTGGACGCGCTCACGAGATTCGGCCAGGAAGCTCACTATGGCGTCGGCCGGGTCGCCGTTCTGGCCTGGATAGACCAGTTCGCTGAGGGTGTCGGGGCGTCGCACGTAGTCGTACATGATGTCGTCCACTCCCAGCCGGGCCGCTTCCTCGGCCAGAGCCGCGTTGTATTCCCTCACGTCGGGGTTGAATGGGTTCGTGAACCCCCCGTATTGCCCGTATGCGGTTCCGTCGGGGTTCTGGATCACCCAGTCCATGTGACCGTTCTCGACCGCATAGGTGGCGAGACGGGGATCGCGGAAGTTGACGATGCGTCCGACCACCCGCACTCCCTTCTCGTGCAGCTCGGCCACCGCCTGCTCGAGGTCCCACAGCTCCGTCACGGCTCCGATCTCATGGGCGAGTTCGACTCCCGTGTCGTACCAGATGTCGCCGCTCTCGTCTTTCAGGTCGAGCTCGACGGTGTTGATCAGCCCGGCGTCGATCATGTCCATGATCGGATCCTTCAGCTCCGGTGTCGCCCAGGTCCAACCGGTGGCGTGGACCCCGATCATCGGTGGGGCACCGGGGGCACCGGGAAGGGCGAGCTCGATCCTGACCGTTTGTTCGGCCGTGTTGCCGACGTCGTCGGTGGCGGTGATCACGACCGCTCTGTCAGGCGGTTCCGGATACGACACCTGGAACGTGCCGTCGTCGCCGAGCGCCACTTCCTGGCCATCCACCGCCACGGCGGTGGCGGTGTCGTCGACGCGAGCCTCGACAACCACCTCGTCGTTGAGACCCACCGGCGCCGTAGGGCTGAGGATCTCGATGGCAGGCGGGGTGGTGTCGACGGCGAAGTCGATCGTCGCCTCGGACGAGCCAAACGGGAATCCCCGCGCCACCATCACCGACAAGGTGTGCTGACCATCGGGGAGGTCGATGAGATCGACGGTGAAGCCGCCCTCGGCGGGAGTGGGGGAGAGGGGTTGCTCGTTGAGGGTGACCGTGACGTTCTCCGGCTCGGTCTCGTTCTCCACCGCGATCACCGCTTCGAGGGCATTGGTCGTCACGGTGGATTCGTCCTCTATCCCGCTGATGGTGAGCCCGCCACCGCCGGACGCGATCACCCAGAGTCCGAGGAGCAACAAGATGGGTAGGGAGGTGAAGACGACCCTTCCCCGCCGTGTCAATCGATAGCGAGGGCGCGGCCGGTCGGCTCGATTCGAGCGAGCGACGTCGGGCATCGTCGGAGGTGGATCCGTAGCGGAGATCGTGAAATCCTAGTGTGAAGGCGTGTCCGGGACTTGATACGGGTTGCCGTTAGCATCCCGTTTCGCTCCCATACCCTCCGAAATGCTCTTCCCCACCATCCAGTTCGCGATCTTTTTCGTTGTGGTGCTGACAGCCAATTGGCTGCTGCTGCCACACCGGCGTCAGTGGAAGCTGTTCATGCTGGGCGCCAGCTACTTCTTCTATGGATCGTGGGACTGGCGGTTCGTCTTCCTGATCATCGCTTCCACCCTGGTCAATCAGGCCGCAGTGGTCATGATGAGCCGGAACGACGATCCCCGTCGACGGAAGCTCATCGTCGCCCTGGGGGTGGCGGCCAACCTGGGGGTGCTGGGCTGGTTCAAGTACTACGGGTTCTTCGTCAGCTCACTGATCAACATGTTCCGGCCGCTGGGGATCGATCTCCCGTTGCCGCTCCTGGAGATCACCCTGCCGGTCGGCATCTCGTTCTTCACTTTCCAGGCGCTGTCGTACGTCATCGACAACTACCGGGGCAACGAAACGCCGGCTCCGCTCCTCGACTTCGCCGTGTATCTGGCGTTCTTCCCCCAATTGGTTGCTGGGCCCATCGTCAGGTCGTCGGAGTTCCTGCCGCAGCTCTACACGCCGAAGGATCCGCGCCGGGTGGACGCCGGCCGTGGATTCTCCCTGATAGCCGGCGGTCTGTTCAAGAAGGTGGTGGTGGCGAACACGCTGGCAGGAGCGATCGTGGACCCCTTCTTCGCCAGTCCCTCACAATTCACGGCCCTGGAGGCCCTGGCTGCCATCTACGGGTACGCGGTCCAGATCTACGCCGACTTCTCCGGTTACACAGACATAGCCATCGGGGTAGCGCTCTTGATGGGCTTCAAGTTCCCCGACAACTTCAATCAGCCCTATACCGCCATCTCGATCCAGGACTTCTGGCGCCGCTGGCACATGACCCTGAGCCGGTGGCTGCGTGACTATCTCTACATCCCGCTGGGCGGCAACCGTCGGGGCCGAGCCGCCACCTATCGGAATCTGATGGTGACGATGGTGCTGGGCGGTCTGTGGCACGGTGCAGCCTGGACCTTCGTGATCTGGGGAGCGTTCCACGGCGGCCTGCTGGCGGGGGAGAGGTGGCTGGGAGAGAGGCGCACCGTTGCGGTGGAGGACACGCCCGGCCGGCGGGCCATCAGGAGGTTGGCCACCTTCCATCTCGTGTGCCTGGGATGGGTCCTGTTCCGGGCGGATTCGATGGCACGGGTGGGCGAGATCCTGGGACGGTTCTTCGAGTGGGGACCGGCTCCGGCGGTGACCCCCGCTGTCCTGGCTCTG
>DATGPZ010000157.1:0-49492 GCA_035304485.1 Acidimicrobiia bacterium
AGGACTGGACCACAACGGTGCCATGCAGGCATCCCAAGTGGTGCCCCTCCTTCGCTCGGTGCTCACACGGATCGCCCCGCCGTGAGAAAGGAACGGCACCCGGCGATGTCCTCCAGCGGTGGGAACCGATAGAATGGTGCCGCCTGCGGGTGTAGTTCAATGGTAGAACACGAGCTTCCCAAGCTCGGAACGGGGGTTCGATTCCCCTCACCCGCTCCAATACGCCGCTGACGGCCACTCCCTGCTGTCCAGATGGTGCGGCCCAGGTGGATCCGAACGAAGCTGCGGGGAGGGGTGCTCTACCGATCGTCGTGACCGTGATCGTCAGCCTGGTCAGCGCCTACGTTCTCGCAGTGCTGGCAACGATCACCCACGGCTACTTCGGAGGCAGCTTCCTCGGTAACAAGGTGCTGATCGGGCTCATCGTCTGGGCCGGATTCACGGCGGCCAGGATCTCACCACGGTGCTTTCGAGGGTCGGCCTGCCCATCACGCTCACCACGATGAACCGCCCACGAATTGGTGACGGTCCTCGTGATGGCGCTGATCATCGGCGCCTTCGGCGTTCCGAGCTAGTTCTCCTCGAAGTTTTCGAAATAGCGGGACGGGGTCGGACCGACCTGACCTCGGTATTTACTGCCGAGGACGCCTGATCCGTAGGGATTCTCGGCGGGAGACGTCATCTTGAAGAGGCTGATCTGGCCGATCTTCATCCCCGGGTAGATGGTGATAGGGAGGTTCGCCACGTTCGACAACTCCAGCGTGAGGTAGCCCTCGAAGCCGGCGTCGACGAAGCCGGCGGTGGAATGGATCAGCAGGCCGAGTCTCCCGAGACTGCTCTTCCCCTCGAGGCGCCCCACGACATCGTCGGGTAGTGAGACCCGCTCGAGAGTGGCAGCGAGGACGAACTCCCCCGGATGGAGGATGAATGGTTCGTCCTCCGACGCGGTGACCAACTCGGTGAGGTCTTCCATCGGCTGGCGAACATCGATGTAGGGGTAGCGATTGTTGGCGAAGACCCGGAACTGGTCCCCCACTCGCAGATCGATGCTGGACGGTTGGACCGCTTTCGGGTCGAACGGCTCGATCGCCAGCCGTCCCTCTTCGATCAGCGCGCGGAGATCCCGGTCGGAGAAGATCATTCGGCAAGTGTAGGAGTCGTTGTCGTCCCCTCCCACTGCCGCAAGACGTGGTTCGAACGACCTACGTCGCGACGAACTTTTCTCTAAAGGGATTTCCGAAATGCGACGATGAATACGGCACGACACCACGGATATCGAGCCTCCCAAGCCAAATCGGAGTCCCTTCCTCCTCCGACCTCCCCCAGATCCGTGGGCACAACGGTCCCGGGTAATCCCCCCGGGACCGTTTCGCGTCACCTCGACGAACGCTTTTGTGGTCCGAAAATCACGCTCTCGGCGCCATTTCCGGACCACAAAACGACACCGGTGTCAGGTGACGTCACGGCCGAGATCGGCGAAGCGGGTGAACTCGGGCAAGAAGGTCATCCGGACGGTGCCGGTGGCCCCGGCCCGGTGCTTGGCCACGATCACCTCGGCCAGACCCTTGTTCTCCTGATCCTCGGGGTGGTAGTACTCGTGCCGATAGATGAACATCACGACGTCGGCGTCCTGTTCCAGGCTGTTGTGGGCCACGATTCCGTTGGCGATGAAGTTGTGAGTGTCCTCCACAGTGGCATCGAATGTCGGCTGCTCCCCGACCGGAGTGATCTCGACGATCTCTTCCCAGAGGACGTCGGATGTCGTGAGATCGACGATCTCTCGATCACCGGTCATCTCGCCCATCCGGAGCAAGTCCTCCCGTGAGAGCGCCTGGAACCGGGTCTCGCTCTCACCGGCGGCCGATGCGGTCTCCCCGACTCGTTTCGCCACTCCACACGGCAAGAGGTCTGCGTCGGCGCCGGCCTGGATGCCTTCCAGGACCTCGAGAGCTCTCGGCACAGCCTCACCACGCGCTCCGTGACAGCCGACCACCTCCAGGAACCGGACCATCTCGTCACGCCCGTTGACCGAGACGCCAAACCTCTCCCGAGGACCGTTCTTGGCGGCCGGGGCGACCCGCGACCGGATGTCGAGGCGCAGGAGCAGATGGCGGATGTCTTCGGCCAGCCTGCGGCTCTTCGTGAGATAGGAGATGCGGACCAGCGGTCCTCGTCCATCATGGCTCACAGCGATAGAGCCATCGGTTGCCCAGAGGTGACGGAGAAAGAGCCGGATCTGGTCGTCCGGCAGCTCGAAGACCTCCGCCGGCACGAACTCGTCGTCGGCACGCCTTCCCCACAGCCCGAATGGCTCGAGCCAATTGCGGATCGGATGGTGCCTCCCATGGGTGATCCGGTAAGGGCTCGCCAGACGCAGATGCCAGGTGTTCCCGCGCTTCGTGGCGTTCGTCTCTATCCCGAACAGCCTCGCGGCCGCCTCTTCGACTGCCTCTCGGTTGGCCGAGTCGGAAGTGACATATCGCATGGTGGGGCCGATCGAGCCGCCGCCCAGCAGGTGAGCGAGGAGGACGACCTCGTCGTCTCGCCAGCGAGCACGAGCCTGGACCGGACCAGGCACCATTCGGGGGACGGCGATGCGGGAGCCGACATCGAGTGAGTCGAGGCGCTGCCATCCGTCAACGGTGAGGAACCGGTGGTTGGCGGTCGCCTCCACTTCGTAGCCCGAGTCGGTGCGGAGCCGGAACACCGGCTTGATGCCGGAGGGGAAGGCCTTGATCAGCCTCCTGGGAACCAGCCTCCGATGGTCGTCGACCGACCAGACCAGAGGCTGTTCCTGGGACAGGACCAGTTCCCCCAGCGTGATCTCGGTCCCCGTGTCGGCCCGCCGGAGCCGGGTGTTGGCCGGCATGCATCCGCTCTCGCGTAGGTCGGACAGACGGGGCCGCTTGTCCTCCCGTGTCTCCAGCGAACGGTTGAGCTGGGAGAGCCCGATCACCGGCACGTCCAACTCCCGGGCCAAGTTCTTCAGGTTCCGGCTGATCTCGGCGATCTCCTGCTGACGGTTCTCTCTCGCCGTTCCTTGCATCAGCTGCAGGTAGTCGACGATCACGAGCGAGA
Organism: Acidimicrobiia bacterium; assembly: GCA_035304485.1. Taxonomy (GTDB): domain Bacteria; phylum Actinomycetota; class Acidimicrobiia; order Spongiisociales; family ZC4RG35; genus ZC4RG17. The sequence continues at coordinate 3,079 of DATGPZ010000157.1, forward strand.
GACCGGTCTTGCGCTTGAGACGGCGGCATTTGGCCCGAATGTCGGTGACGGTCACGATCGGCGAGTCGTCGATGTAGATCGGGGCCTGGTACATCCGGGAGGCGGCGTCGACCACCCGCTGCCACAGGGGGCCGAGCTGGCCGGAGCGCAGCTTCATGGAGTCGACCCGTCCGACTGAAGCGAGTATCCGCTGGACGATCTCCTCCTTGGACATCTCCAGACTGAAGAGAGCGACGGGTTTGCCCTCGGCCGCCACGTTGGTGGCGATGTTCAGCGTCAGGGCGCTCTTTCCCATGGCGGGGCGGGCGGCGACGATGACCAGGTTGGCGGGCTGGAGCCCCGCCAACTTCTTGTCCAGGTCCTTGAAGCCGGTGGCGAGGCCGGTGACTTCGCTCCCCTGCGCCTCCAAGGCCTCGATCTGTTCCAGCACCGTGGAGAAGAGCGGCCCCACCTCGAGCATGTTCTGGGAGGCTCGGCGCTCAGCCACGCTGAGGACGGACTGCTCGGCACGGTCCATCACGTTGTGGATCTCGTCGTCGAGATCGAAGGCGATGGTGGTGATCTGGGCTCCCGCCCGGATCAGGTCACGCCGACGGGCGTTCTCTTCCACGATGGCGGCGTAGTGGTCGATGTTGGAGGTGACGGGCACCACATCGACCAGGCGGGTGAGGTAGGAGACCCCTCCCACCTTGTCCAGCTCGCCGGAGCGGCGCAGCTCTTCCGAGAGCGTGATGGGGTCGATCGCCTGGTTGCCGTCGTAGAGACGCCGCATCGCCTCGTAGATCGACTGATGGGCGGGGACGTAGAAGTCCTCCGGATGGATCCGGTCCATCACGTCGTTGGCGGCGTCCGGCGACAGGAGCACCGCACCGAGCAACGACTCTTCTGCCTCGCGGGAATGGGGCGGGACGCGGTTCACAGACCGCGGGGTGTAGTCCTCTCCGTTCACGTCTCTTCCGTCCATCTGGGGGTGTACTTACACGTCGGGTGTGACGTGAAAGGGGAAGTGGACGCAACCTACCCCACGGACACGGGGTCGGGAAAACCACCTTGTGAAGATTCTCTCGGCGGCGAGCCGAGAGAATCTTCACAGGTCAAGCGGGGATGACGTCGAGGGTGATCGGGAACTGCACTTCGGGGTGCAGATGGATCTGGATGTCGTGGAGACCGATGTCGCGTATCGGCTTCTCGAGGATGACGGCCTTGCGATCGAGCTCGACACCGGTGAATTTGTGGATTCCTTCCACGACGTCGGCGACACCCACCGAGCCGTAGAGCTTGCCTTCGTCGCCGGCCTGAGCGGCTATGACCACCCGGGTCCCCACCAGTTGGGTGGCGATCCGCTCGGCCTCTTCCTTGGCCTGTCGCTCCTGCTCTTCCCGAGCCCGACGGAGCTCCTCCGCTGTGCGAATCGCACCTTCGGTCGCTTTGACGGCCTTCTTCCTCGGTAGGAGGAAGTTGCGGGCGTAGCCGTCGGCCACGTCCACCACTTCGCCCTTCTTGCCGAGATCTTCGACGTCGGAGGTCAGGATCAGCTTCATTTCGTCGCCACGTAGGGAAGGAGGGCCATCTCACGGGCGTTCTTGATCGCCCGCGCCACTTCCCGCTGGTGAAGGGGGCAGTTGCCGGTCACCCGTCGGGAACGGATCTTGGCCCGGTCGGACATGAACTTGCGGAGCAACGCCACGTCTTTCCAGTCGATCTGGACGCTGGGGTCCTTGCAGAACTGGCAGACCTTCTTCTTGGTCCGGCGCAGTTCCGCCGCGCCGCCCCGGCGGCGGCGATTGCGCTCCTGGGTCTTCTTTCTCGCCATCTATCGATTACTCCTCGTGTTCAGAAAGGTGCCTCGTCGGGCCCGTAGTCGTCGCGGGCCACCGGTGCCGGCGGCACCTGCTGGCGGTTGCCTCCGTCGCCACCCTCCCAGTCGCCACCCGAACGGGTGGTCTTGTTGACGGTGGCGGTGGCCCACCGCAGGGAAGGTCCGATCTCGTCGATCTGGATCTCGACGACCGAGCGACGATCGCCTTGTTCGGTCTCCCAAGACCGCTGCTCGAGCCGCCCGGTGATGATCACACGGGTGCCCTTCTGGAGCGACTCGGCGACTGCCTCGGCTTGTTCGCGCCAGCAGGTCCCGGTGAAGAAGCTGGTGTCCTCCTGCCATTCCCCGGACTGACGATCTCGCCAGCGCCGGTTGACAGCGATCCGGACCTTGGCCATGGCCACCCCCGAGGGAGTGAAACGGAGTTCGGGGTCGTCGACCAGGTTGCCGACGAGGGTCACGTTGTTGGACATCTAGGTGTCTCCTTCCCGGGACGGTCTGCCCCGACTATGCCGCAGGGGCCCGACTTCGTCCATAGGTTCGGTCAGGAAGCCCTCACGATCTTGTGCCGAACGACGTCGTCGGCGAGTGCCAACACCCGGTCCAGGTCGTCGATCGCTTCCTGTTCCGCCTGGAACTTCACCACCGAGTAGAACCCCTCGTTGATGTGGTTGATCTCGTAGGCGAAGCGGCGCTTCCCCCATAGATCGGTTCCGGCGATCTCGGCGCCCCGGCTGGTGAGAAAGGTCTCGACCTCCTTCACCTTCGCCTGGACGTCCGACTCGGCCAGCTCTGGCCGATGGATGGTCATGACTTCGTACACGCGCATTCGGTTGTCACCTCCTGTGGACATCCGCTCGGAAGGCCCCACTCGCTCACTGGCGACGGTGGAGCAGGGGTATCACGGCGACGGTCGCGCGAGACCGTGGCCGGTACCGAGATTCTAACCGATCGCCTGGAGAGCGGCGAAAGCTCATCCGAGCTCCAGCCGTGCACCTTCTGATATGTCGAGGCTGGCGGCCGGGATCTCCAGCGCGAATCGAGCCGGCCGGTCGATCGAATAGGAGGGGCAGGGCTCCTCATCGCAAGGCACCATCTCCAGCCGTCCGACCTCTCTACCTTCGGAGTCGAAGAAGTAGATGTCGAGTGGGATCAGGGTGTTGCGCATGGTGAACGACGACATCCTCTCGCTGCCGAGGTCGAACAGCATGCCGTCGAGGTCGCCGAGGTCGTCCACCTCCATCAAGCCCCGGGACCGGGTGGCCGGTGTGTCGGCCAAGGCCACGGTCAATCGACGGCCTCCGACTGAGATCGTCAGCACCGTCGGATTCGCCAGGTCGCCGGTGCGAACGATCGTGGTCTCGGGCGTCGAGGTGGTCGGCGAGCCGGCCGGAGTGGCCGCCGTAGTCACCGGCACCGTTGCGGTCGGAGCCGGGGAGGTGTCGGTAATGACGGTTCCGCCCTGACCGGAAACTCCACAGGCTGAGACGATCAGGGCGGTGACGGCGAGTTGGATCAGCCGGCGGACGGCCTTCCCTCCAGCTCGGAAGCGACTTCGTCGGAGAGGTGGTAGCTCTCGGCGTCCCCCGGGAAGGCACCGGACCGAACCTCATCCACGTACCGGCTCACGGCCGCCACTCCGCGCTCGGCGAACTCCTCGTAGCGGCGCACGAACTTCGGATAGCGGCCGAAACCCATGCCGAGGAGGTCGGTGATGACGAGCACCTGCCCGTCGGTGTGGGGGCCGGCACCGATGCCGATCGTCGGCACCGACACCTGCTCGGTGACCAGCTTGGCGACCAGGTCGGGAACCCCTTCGAGCACGATCGAGAACACACCGGCGGCTTCCAGCTCTTTCGCCTCCTGGATGAGCATCCGAGCCGCTTCGAGCTCGCGGCCTTGGACCTTGTAGCCACCCATAGCGTGGACCGATTGCGGAGTAAGCCCCAGGTGGCCCATGACCGGAATCTCGGCGCCGACCAGTGCCTCGATCATCGGTACCCGCTTGGTCCCGCCCTCCAGCTTCACCGCTTCGGCACCGCCTTCCCGTACCAAACGCCCGGCATTGCGGAGGGTGTCCTCGCGGGAGATGTGGAAGGTGAGCCACGGCATGTCGACAACGACCAGCGGATCGGGTTTTGCCCGCCCCACCGCGCGCGCATGCAGGACCATGATGTCGATGTCGACTTCCAGGGTGGCGTCCATGCCGTGGATGACATTGGCGACCGAGTCGCCGACCAGGATCATGTCGACTCCGGCATCGGAGGCGATCCGGGCCGTCGGGTAGTCGTAGGCGGTGACCATGGCGAGTTTCTCGCCGCCTTTGCGGGACCGCACGTCGGGAACGGTGATCTTCTCACCCATGATGACTCCTCTCTCCCCACCCGCTGGGTTGGGGGATGTCGTCTGGTTGGTCTCCCATCTCTGGTGGACCTCGGCCGCCCGGCGGGTCGCCCGTGCCCGTGCTGCATGGGTTTGGGCAGAAGTCTACCCGGCTGTGTGGAGGGAAACTCAGACGCGCCGAGGTTCAGACCTGAGACGTCGTGACGCTCCGGGCCCAGGCGATATCGGACGCCTGGTCGACCGCCTCCCCGGGCGTCTCGACGATCACCGGACATTCGACTGAGGCAACGACCGCAGCCAGCTCATCTTCGGGGATCTGGCCGTCACCGATGTTCGCGTGGCGGTCTCGCCTCGAGTCGAACGGGTCGCGGGAGTCGTTGAGGTGCAGGAGGTCGATACGACCGGTGGCGTCCATCACCCGCTCTACCAGATCTGCCAGCGGCTCCCCGCCGGCCCAAGCGTGACAGGTGTCGAGCACGAAGCCGACCCCGCGGTCGCCGATCTCCTCCCAGAGCCCGGCCAGTTGGTCGACACGGCGCGCCACCGCCTTGTCGCCTCCGGCGGTGTTCTCGATCAGGATCGGCACCGCCGAGTCGACCTGATCCAGAGCCTTGCGCCAACGTTCGTATCCGAGCTCTACCTCCCCGTCCCCGGTCACATGGCCCCCGTGGACGACCACTCCTGCCGCCTCGATCTCGGCCGCGGCGTCACAGGTCTCCTGGAGGATCTTGCGGCTGGGTATCCGCACACGGTTGTTGTCGGCGCAGACGTTGATCAGGTAAGGCGCATGGACGTAGATGGGCATCGGGGCCGCCGCCAGCTCCGATGCATCCGGACGAGGCGCCGGCTTCTTCCAGGATTGCGGATTGGACAAGAAGATCTGGATCACGTCGGCGCCACGCAACTCCGCCTCGGTCAGCGGCGCGCCGCTCGGCACATGGGCTCCAAACCGTCTCATCACTGGTTGGCGTGCCGGGCGATCGTCACCGCTCGATCCGCGATGGCCAGCGCGATCGACTCTGCTGTCGTGTCCCATTCGGTGGTGAAGAGGGCGACCGTGCGATCGTTGAACCGTCTCCCGGCCCAAGGATTCTCAGGCAGCAGCTCGGGGTCTTTGACTTCGATCACCAACACGTCGTGTTCTTCCGCGTCGTCTTCCAGGGTTCCGGCATCGACGTCGTGGAGAGCCAGCCAGGGCAACGTCACCGGCGGCCGGAACGGGCCGTTCATGCGGACGTGGATCCCTTCATCGTCGGTGCGGAGTACAGGCGCCGGCCAGAACAGCTCCTTGAGGCCCCATACCAGGACGGCACCCCCGACCACGACCAGGACCCAGGCCCACACCTCGTCCCGCAGGTCGATCGACTCAGGGTCCGATTCGTACACCAGGTCGGCGATCCAGGAGATGATCCGCTGGCGCCAGAGGATGTCGACCCCGACCACCACCGCGGGAATGGCCGCCAGCGAGATGAGCCAAGTCCGGAGCGTCGCCCGGTAGACGACCAACGGCTCGATCGTGGGCATCTCCGTCGTCTCGCCCTCGGGCAAGGCCAGGTGCTCACCCCTCACGCCTCCACCCCCAGATCGGAGGGGACTGCCAACGCGGTGTAGGGAGTGGAACGGGCCGCCATTCTCTTCTCCACCGTACCGCCCGACCGATCGAACAGGACGATGGCCTGGACGATCTGGAGCCCTTCCGCTTCGGCGACGTCCATCGCCTCGAGGAACGACCCGCCGGTCGTGGTCGTGTCCTCCAGCATCGCCACCTTGGTTCCAGGCTGGACCGGGCCGACCAAGCGCCCCCCGGTGCCATGGTCCTTCTCCTGCTTCCTGATCGAGAAGGCCGACAGCCGCCCACCCGACGAGATGGCGGTGGCGATGGCGATGGGGTCGGCACCCATGGTCATCCCACCGACCGCCAGGACCGACTCGTCGAGCACCTCGCTTACGGCTGCCGCCACCAGAGCCGCCCCGTCACCCGAGAACGTGGTCTGACGGGCATCCATGTACCAATCGACCACCTTTCCCGAGGCGAGTGTGAACGGCCCGTCGGTCCGGAGGGCGTGCGCTCGCAGATGCGTGATGAGAGCCTGGCGAGCCGATGACATCGATGGGATGGTATCGACCGTGATCCGAATACCCGATCTCGGTCTCCGTTCGCACCGTGACAGTCACACGTCCTATCTATCGTCGCCGGCATGGACGTCGTTCGTATCGCCAACTGCTCCGGATTCCTGGGGGATCGCCGCTCGGCGGCCCGGGAGATGGTCGAAGGCGGTCCGATCGACTACCTCACCGGCGACTACTTGGCCGAGCTCACGATGGCGATCCTGTGGAGATCCCGCCAGAAGGGCGGAGGTGGATACGCCAGCCCTTTTCTGTCTCAGATCGAGGAGGTACTCGGGACTTGCCTCGATCGGGGCATTCGGATCGTGGCGAATGCTGGCGGACTGGATCCGATGGGTCTCGCCCGTCAGGTGGAGAAGATCGGGGAACGGCCGGGGCTGTCCCCGCGCGTGGCCGCCGTCACGGGTGACGATCTCCTCGACCGCCTCGACGCCGTCGACCTGCGATCGGCGATCGATCAACGACCGTGGGCCGACACCGGCCTCGACGCGGTGACCGCCAACGCCTATCTGGGTTGCTGGCCGATAGTGAGTGCGCTGGAGACGGGAGCCGATGTCGTCGTGACCGGGCGGGTCACAGATGCCGCTCTGGTGATGGGACCGGCCGCCCACCACTACGGCTGGTCTCACGACGACTGGGACCGTCTCGCCGGTGCTCTCGTGGCCGGACACGTGATCGAATGCGGGGCCCAGGCCACGGGCGGGAACTTCTCGTTCTTCCAGGAGGTCCCCGTCCTCGAACATGTCGGTTTCCCGTTGGTCGAGATGCGAGAGGACGGCAGCTTCGTCGTCACCAAGCACCCCGGCACCGGTGGCATGGTGACCGAGGAGACGGTCACGGCTCAGCTGCTCTACGAGATCGAGGGCGCCCGCTACGCCAGTCCGGATGTGACAGCGCGGTTCGACACCATCCACCTCGAGACCGTAGGTCCGGATCGTGTCGAGGTGTCCCGAGTGGCGGGAGAGCCGCCACCGTCTCGCCTGAAAGTGGCCGTCAACTACCTGGGCGGGTTCCGGAACCAGGTCACCTTCGTGCTGGTGGGCCTCTCGATCGAGGAGAAGGCACGGGCGGTGGAAGACGCCTTCTGGCCGGCCGTGGGCGGCAGGTCGAACTTCGCCACCACCGATATCCAATTGATCCGTTGGGATCGCCCGAATGCTGCTTCCAACGAGGAAGCGATGGCTCACCTGAGGATCGCTGTCAAAGACCCCGATGCCGACAAGGTGGGGCGCCGGTTCTCGAACGCGGCGGTGGAGCTGGCACTGTCTCACTACCCCGGGTTCTTCTTGACCGGGCCACCCACGGACGCCGCGCCCTACGCCGTCTTCTGGCCCGGCACGGTGCCCGTCGACCAGGTGCCCGCCTCGGTCGTGACCCGAGAGGGCACCTATCGGGTCCCTCCTTTCGCACGCGACACTCCCTTTTGTGGTCCGGAAATGACGCCGGAAGCGTCATTTCCGGACCACAAAAGCGGGCCCGCCTCCGCCGACGCCGACACCGGCACCGACACCGACACCGACACCGACACGGTGGAAGCGCCGCTGGGGTGGGTGGCTGGGGCCCGGTCGGGTGACAAGGGCGGCGATGCCAACGTCGGAGTGTGGGTGCGCCAACCGACGGCCTTCCCTTGGCTGGTCGAGATCTTGACCGTCGACAGATTCCGTGACCTGGTGCCCGACGTTGGGGATCTGCCGGTCGAGCGACACGTGCTCCCGAATCTCCATGCCGTCAACTTCGTGGTCCGCGGACTGCTGGGCGAGGGCGTAGCCTCGTCCACGCGCCTCGATCCGCAGGCGAAGTCGCTGGGCGAATACCTGCGCTCACGACATCTGAGTATCCCGACCCACCTGATCGGCCCCGAGGTGCCCCGGTAACTTCGCCGGGGGCCGGTACCATTCCCCCGATGGCTTCGGCATCCGGCCTGCTCTACAAACTCTACGAAGATCGACTGCTGCGATCACTCGACCGTTCGCGTCTGCCGCGGCATCTCGGGATCGTGCTGGACGGTCATCGCCGGTATGCCCGCCAGGAGGGCCTGCCGAGCTACACCGACTCCTATCGAGCCGGGATGCGCCGCTTCGAGGAGTTCCTGGAGTGGGCAGACGAGCTGGAGGTCCCGGTCGTGACCGCCTGGGTCCTCTCCCGCGAGAACCTGAGCCGTCCGGACGATGAACTCGAGCCCTACTTCGAGGTGCTCACCGAATTGTTCGGCCGCCTTCCCGCTCTGGCCGAGCGCCTCGACATGCGACTCCGCTTCATCGGGTCGTTGGATGTGCTCCCCGATGAGCTGGTGGTGGCCGCCAAGTCCGCTGAAGCGGCCTGCCCGGACGGAAGCCGCCACCTCAACATCGCGATGGGCTATGGGGGGCGACAAGAGATAGTCGACGCCGTGTGCGACCTCGTCTCCGAGCTCGCTCGCAAGGGAGTGCCGGCCGAGGAGATGGCGACCCACATCGACGCCGAGTCTCTCGCCGGTCACATGTACTCGGCCGACCTCCCCGACCCTGACCTGCTGATCCGCACATCCGGGGAGTCGCGCCTTTCCGGTTTCCTGCTCTGGCAGTCGGCCTACGCAGAGTTCGTCTTCGTCGACGTCTTCTGGCCTGCGTTCCGCCGGGTCGATTTCCTGCGCGCCATCCGGGACTTCAGCCGCCGCGAACGCCGCTTCGGCCGATAACCGAAGGCCGCCCGCCACGAATCACTGACCTCACAGGTGCGGAGCCACCTCCGCGGCCAGGCGTTCCATCAGCTCCACCTGATCCGAGTAGTCCAGCGTCGAGAAGTAGCTGCGAGCTGTGAACTCGACCGGGACGCCCGCCCGCTCCCGGACCTCGGAGAGAGTCTCGACGATCCGCTCGGACGGTCCGACGAGGAACGACCGACGGCTCAGCTTGGCCCTCAGCTCCTCGGTGAAAGGCGGGGCCTCCGGCGGAGTGCCGGACCGGATGGCGGATGCCTCCATGTCGGTGTACTTCCAGGTCATCTGCCAGGCGTGCCGCCCATAGCGGCTCCATCCCTCGTCCTCGGATTCGGCCGGCAGCATCACCGAATAGTGATGCACCCGCAGCTCCGCGGGATCACGTCCAATCCGTTCGCATTCGTCCCGCAGCCAGTCCAGTTGACGGATGAAGTCCTCGATGTTGGCGTTGGAGAAGATGCCATCGGCCAGGCGAGCGGCCCGCCGTATCGCCGCCTCGGCCCCACCCCCTATCAGGATGGGGATCCGACCGGGAGGCGTCGGCCGAACCGCGACCCGCGGCAACGAATACACCTCCCCGGCGTGCTGGAACGGCTCTCCGCTCCAGGCCTGCGGCAGGATCTGGAGGATCTCTTCCATCGCCTTGCCGCGCTTGCGGACGTCGGCCCCGAGCCCTTCGAATTCGACGGGGATCCATCCGAGACCCAATCCGAGGACCAGCCGGCCTTTGCTGATCTGGTCGACGGTGGCGGCGTCCTCAGCCAGACGAACCGGATGATGGAGTGGCGCCAGGATGACCCCGGTGCCGATTCGGATCCGGGTCGTGACGGCGGCAAGGGCGGCGCTGACCACGAGGAGCGACGGCATGTATCCGTCGTCGACGAAGTGGTGCTCGGTGGTCCACACCGTCGAGAAGTCGAGACGTTCCGCCTCGACCGCCAACCGGACGGTCTCTTCGTAGGCTCGCGACCAGCCCTCTTCGCCCGGACGCCGCTGAGCACTGAGCAGGCCGAAACCGAGGGACATGGAAGACTCCTGAGGATCGCGGTACGGAGGGGAATCCTAAGCGTGACCGGCCTCTACTCGAGAGTGCCCGCTGTGGCGCTCGACCTGCCGTTACTCGCCGGCAGCGATATCTTGGATCGGAATGGAACGAGTCCGATGGGGACGAATGGAGAACCCGTTGCGGGGAGTCCTCCACGGCAGCGCCGCCGTGGTGTCGCTGATCGGCCTGGTCACCCTGCTCACCCTCTCCCCGCCCGAGCGCCTCCCTGCCACCGCCCTGTTCGGCATCGCCCTGGTGGCCATGTTCACGATCTCCGCCCTGTATCACTCGGTTCCTTGGAGCCACACCTGGAAGACCCGGATGCAGCGCCTCGACCATTCGGTGATCTTCGTCGTGGTGGCGAGCACCTTCACGCCCCTCGCCATAGCCGCCTTGGAGGGTCCGGTCCTCTGGATAGGCCTGGCTCTGGTGTGGGGGATCGCGATCGTCGGGATCGTCCTCAAGTTCTCCCTGGACCAACCGCGCACCGGGCTCTCGCTCGGGTTGCAGATGGCGATGGGCTGGAGCGCCCTCCTGTGGCTCCCCTGGTTCTGGTCGCAGCTGGGTTGGGGGGCGGTTGCACTGATCGGCCTGGGAGGCGCCTGCTACACCGTCGGCGCGGTCTTCTTCGCCCTCAAACGACCTCGACTCCTTCCCCACATCTTCGGCTACCACGAGCTCTTCCATGTCCTCGTGATCGCGGGGGCAGCATTCCATTTCTGGGCGGTGGCTGCTTTCGCCACCTGATCGCCACCCCTTCGTTTCGCCCTAGCCTGTGGGGATGGCCCGACTCAACCCCGACCTGCAACTGCTGTACGAGCGAGTACTGCGGCGGAACCCAGGGGAGGCCGAGTTCTACCAGGCGGTCCACGAGGTGCTCGAGTCACTCAACGTCGTCACCTCACACCATCCCGAGTACCTGGCTGACGGAATCATCGAACGGATCTGCGAACCGGAGCGGCAGATCATCTTCCGCGTTCCCTGGGTGGACGACACCGGACAGGTCCGCATCAACCGCGGCTTCCGGGTGGAATTCAACTCGGCCTTGGGTCCTTACAAGGGCGGCATGCGGTTCCATCCCACGGTCTACCTCGGCGTCGTCAAGTTTCTCGCCTTCGAGCAGACGTTCAAGAACGCTCTGACGGGGATGCCGATCGGCGGGGCCAAAGGTGGATCGGACTTCGACCCCAAGGGTTGCAGCGACGGGGAGATCATGCGGTTCTGCCAGTCGTTGATGACCGAGCTCTACCGGCATCTGGGTGAATACACCGACGTGCCGGCGGGTGACATCGGTGTCGGCGAACGCGAGATCGGCTACATGTTCGGCCAGTACAAGCGGATCACCAACCGGTTCGAATCGGGAGTGCTGACCGGCAAGGGTCTGACGTTCGGCGGTTCGCGAGTCCGCCGCGAGGCCACCGGATACGGCGTCGTGATGTTCACCCAGCACATGCTCGCCACCCGCAACCTGAGCCTGGACGGGCGCCGGATCGTCGTGTCCGGCTCCGGCAACGTCGCCCTCTACGCGATGAAGAAGGCCACCCAACTGGGGGCAGTGGTGGTGGCTTGCTCCGACTCGGACGGCTATGTCCACGAACCGGACGGCCTCGACCTCGATCTACTCCTCGAGATCAAGGAGGTCGAACGAGGCCGGATCTCCGATTACGCCCGACGCCGTCCGGGTGCCGACTACGTTCCTCGCGGCAAGGTGTGGGACGTTCCGTGCGAGGTGGCCCTGCCGTGTGCCACCGAGAACGAACTCGATGTGGAGGGGGCCCGCAAGCTGGTCGAGAACGGAGTCGTAGCAGTGGCCGAGGGCGCCAACATGCCGACCACTCCCGCAGCCATCGACGTCTTCCAAGAAGCCGGGATCCTGTTCGGTCCCGGCAAGGCCGCCAACTGTGGCGGAGTCGCCACCAGTGCCCTGGAGATGCAACAGAACGCCTCGCGCGATTCGTGGTCGTTCGAATACACCGAAGCTCGGTTGGCCGAGATCATGGAAGGTGTCCACGCCCGCTGCGCGGCGGCGGCAGAGAAGTTCGGGCGACCCGGCGACTATGTGCTGGGAGCGAACATCAGCGGCTTCGTCCAAGTGGCCGACGCCATGCTTGCTCAGGGGCTCATCTGAACGAACACTGCCGGAAAGCGCTCACTGGCGCGTGAGCCAGGACGTCTCCGCGCACAGGGCTTCCACTTCTTCCGGCTCGGCGGGGACGGTGGCAGTCAGGTTCTCGTGTCCGTCCTCGGTGATGAGCAGGTCGTCCTCGATCCGCACGCCGATGCCGACGAACTCCTCGGGGATCTCGAGTTCGACCTGTTCGGCCTCGGCCAGGGCTTCGTCCTGGCGGCGCCGGGCGGCATCCCCTTCCAGGATCCGCTCCTCCATCCAGCGGTCCACGTCGTACTCGAGGAGGGCGAAGGACCGCTTCGGCTTGGAGACATCGAGGTAGAGCCCGGGTTCCACCGTGAAGACCATTCCCGGAGCCAGCGGCCGGCTCTCGCCGTCGATTCGGTAGCTACCCCGATCATGGACGTCGAGACCCAGCCAATGGCCCGTCCCGTGGAAGTAGTACTCCCGGTAGTGGTTCATGGCGAGCGACTCGTCGACTCCTCTCGGTAGGAGCCCGAGGTCGACCAGGCCCTCGGTCAGGACACGCACTGCCGTGTCGTGCATCGCCCGCCACGGCGCTCCCGGCCTGGCTTGCTCCATGGCCGCGCGCTGGGCGGCGAGGACCACGTCGTAGATCGCTCGCTGCGGAGCAGTGAAGCTGCCGTTGGCCGGGAAGGTGCGAGTGATGTCGGACGAGTAGTAGTCCACTTCTGCCGCCGCATCGATCAGGACCAGGTCCCCGTCTTCGATCCGGCGGTCGTTCTCGACATAGTGGAGAATGCAGGCGTTGGGGCCGGAGGCGACGATCGACGGGTAACCGTTACGCCGTGAGCCCGCCTCCCGCCACACGTACTCCATCGCCGCCTGGACCTGGTACTCGTACAGGTCGGGACGGGCGAAGCGCATGGCCTCGCGATGGCCTTCGGCGGAAAGGAGGCAGGCGGCGCGCATCGACTCCATCTCCTCGGCCGACTTGATGAGTCGCATCTCTCCGATGACCGCCGAGATGTCGCGGATCGCCTCGGGGGCGGGCTTGCCGTAGCGGTCTCGATAGGCTCGAGCCTTGCCCAGCAGCCCCGTTATCCGGCCATCATGGCGAGCGTCACCCGTCCGGTACCACAGCTCAGTTCGGCCCAACATCATGCGGGGAACGACTTCGTCCAATCGGTCGATCTCGTGGGCGGCGTCGGCCCCGAAGCGCTCCCGAGCACCTTCCACTCCGGCCCGGTACCCGTTCCAGGCCTCCATCTCCGGATCCCGAGGACGCACGAAGAGAACGTACTCACCGTCGGGATGCCCGGGGGCGATCACCGCAACGGCATCCGGTTCCTCGAACCCGGTCAGGTAGACGAAGTTCGAGTCCTGGCGAAACTCGTGGTGGACGTCGTCGTTGCGGACGGCTTCCGCAGATGCAGGGACGAAAGCGATCCCGGTCTCCCCGATCTGCTCGGCCAGGCGCTGGCGATGTTCGGTGAAGCGGTCAGCCATCGTCACCACGCTAACGCACGCGGCGACCTGCGGGGGCAGGTCAACCGCTCGGAGCGAGGTCCACGATCAGTGGCAGGTGGTCCGATCCGAGTCGCGGTCCCAGGCGACGCTCCGTGACGGCCAGATCCGGGCTGTGCAGCAGGTGGTCTATCGGCACACGCAGCACGAACGGGTCGTCTGCGGGGAAGGTGGCCTGGATTCCGTGGCCTTTCTGGGAGTTGCGCAGTTCGGTGTCCGCCAGCAGTCTCCGGAACGGGTACGACCAGGGCGTGGCGTTGAAGTCGCCGACGATCACGTGCGGGCCCGTCTGCTCGTTTGCCCACCGAGCGGCGAATTCGAGTTGGGCGTTGCGGATCGCGGAGCGCTCTGCGGTCGTGGGCGCCAGGGGGTGGATCCCCAGAACCGCCACCCCGTCGTGGATGACCTGGACAGCCCGGGCACCGCGGAGGGTGAAGCCGTAGCTCGTCACCTCGTCCCCCGGGCGGGAGAGAACCAGAGTCCCGAAGATGAGCTCTTCGGAACGGGACCGGGTCACCTCGTAGTCGAGCTCGGCGGCCTCGAAGGCCATTTCCCAGGGCCGCGACGCTTCGTGCAGGAAGACGACATCCGGATCCGTGGCGCGGATGTAGGAGACCACCTCGCCGAAGCGCTCGTTGTCTGACAGCAGATTGAAAGTCATCACCCGCAGCGAGGACTCAGTGGTCACGGCCGGCGATCCTCCGAAATAGAGCGGAACCACCACCGCCGCGTTGACCAGGACCCCGGCCAAGGCGATGGTGCCGGCGCGTGGCCACCGGGCGAGGTAGAGGAGGGCGGTGAACACGAGCAGGGCGATGCCGTACTGGACTCTGAAGTTGGCGAGGACGTCGAGAACCCACGACCACCTGCCGAAGAAGGCAACCACGCTGAGGAGCGTCAGGACCGTGGCCGGTATCGCCAGCAGGATCATGCCCGGCAGGGTAGGAGACCGCGGTCGATGACGGTTCCCTCACGTGCCGCCGCCCCACAGCTCGCCGACGGCCAATCCCCTGGGGTCAGTCGGCGATCTGATTTCTGATGGCTTCCACCTGTCTCAGCACCGACTCGGGGCTCCCGCCACCCGGACTGCGTCGGCGCCGCACCGACTCGGCCGGGTCGAGGAGCTCGAGGTCCTCGGGTCGGAAACGGGAGTCGACCGCGGTCAGGTCGGCTTCCTCAGCGTCACCCAGTTGCCTGCCCTCATCGATGAGACGGGCCACCAACGCTCCCACTGCCTTGTGTGACTCCCGGAAGGGAACGCCGCGCCCGACCAGCGCCTCGGCCAGATCGAGGGCGGTGGTGAAGCTCGACGGTGCCGGCGGGTGGAATCGGGCGTTGGCCAGCATTCCCGTCAGCGCCTCCAACGTCGCCGCCAGGGTGTCGTCGAGGCCGAAGACATGGACCTTGTCTTCCTGCAGATCGCGGTTGTATGCGAGTGGCAGGCCCTTCTGCAGCGTGAGCAATGCGGTGAGCGATCCGATGGCCCCCGCCGACCTTCCCCGAGCCAGTTCCGCTATGTCGGGGTTCTTCTTCTGTGGCAGGGCGGAGGATCCCGTCGTGAAGGCATCGGAGAAGGTGACCCATCCGAACTCCGAAGTCGCCCAGAGGATCAGTTCCTCGGCCAGGCGCGAGAGGTCGACCATCGCCTGGGCGCAGCAGAAGCCGTATTCGGAAGCGAAGTCGCGGGCAGCTACCGCATCCAGCGAGTTCGAGAAGTGTGCCTCCCATCCGATCGCCTCGGCGCTCCGGGCAGGGTCTAGCCCGAGCGACGATCCTCCCGACGCCGAGGCTCCCAGGGGCGAAACCGCCACTCGCCGCCGTGCATCTGAGAAGCGCTCCGCGTTTCGCAAGGCCCACCACGCATGGGCGCAGAAGTGGTGCCCCAGCGAGATGGCTTGGGCCTGTTGCAAGTGGGTGTACGACGGGACGACGTCGTCGGCGTGGCGCTCGGCGAGGTCGGCCAAGACACCGGCGAGTGCCCGCAACTCGGAGACCCGGCCGACGGCGGCGTCGGCCAGATACATGCGGAGGTCGAGAGCGATCTGGTCGTTGCGGGAACGGCCGGTGTGGACCTTCCCCCCGACCGGCCCCACCAGTTCGATCAACCGTCTCTCCACTGCCGAGTGGACGTCCTCGTCCGTCTCACGGAACTCGAATGTTCCCTCCGCGGCTTCGGCCGCCACGGTCCGCAGGCCTTCGAGCAACTGGGCGGCCTCGTTCTCGTCGAGGATCCCGACCGAGCCCAGCATGGTGACGTGGGCCATCGAACCACGGATATCCCAAGGCAGGAGCCGACGGTCCTCGGTGGTGGCGGTGTAGCGCCACAGGACTTCGTCGGGGCCTTCGCCGAACCGCCCTCCCCAAAGCGTCATACCGGCGACTGGAGAATCATCTGGAGCCTCCATGATGATCGTGTGGGGGTACTGCCCCCACACCCCCACGGCTGCTCGGATTCCACTGACACACCGGGTCGGGGCCATCCCACCTCTCGGTCCACCGCCAGACCTCCTCCACGAACCCGGTCACCCGACTCACCACGACACCCCACCGTGACCGTTGGGGGTACTGCCCCCACACCCCCACGGCTGCTCGGATTCCACCGACCCTCCTGGTCGAGGCCATCGCAGTCCTCGGTCCACCGCCAGGCCTCCTCCACGAACCCGGCCATCAGCACCCGCAGCAACTTCCCACTTCCGACTGCTCATCACTCGCCTTCGCCCAGCAACTCTTCTCCGAGTTTGCGGAGTCGGAGCGCGTTGAGCCGGATGAAGCCGGCGGCGTCGGCCTGGTCGTAGACGTCGTCCTCTTCGAACGTCGCCGTCGCCTGGTCGTACAAGTCGTAGTGGTCGGAGCGACGGCCTTCGATCCACACACCACCCTTGTACAGCTTGAGCCGCGCCTGGCCGTTGACCCGCCGCTGGATGTCGTCCATGAAAGCCTGCAAGGCACGACGCTCCGGCGAGAACCAGAAACCGTTGTAGACCATCTCGGCATATCGCGGTACCAACTCGTCCCGCAGGTGGGCGACCTCGCGGTCGAGGGTTATCGACTCCACCGCCCGGTGAGCGTGATAGAGCAAGGTGCCACCCGGGGTCTCGTACACGCCCCGGCTCTTGATGCCCACGAAGCGGTTCTCGACGATGTCGATCCGTCCCACGCCGTGGCGGCCGGCGATCTGGTTGGCGGTGGCGAGCAACTCCACCGGATCCATTCGCTCGTCGTTGAGCGCGACCGGCGAGCCCGCTTCGAAGGTGACGGTGACATATTCGGGCTCATCGGGAGCGTCCTCGGGATCGACCGTCATCTTGAACATGCCCTTCGGAGGCGCCACCCACGGGTCCTCCAGGACCCCACCCTCGTACGAGATGTGGAGCAGGTTGGCGTCCATCGAGTACGGCTTTTCTTGGGTGACCGGCACCGGGATCCCCCGCTCCTCGGCGTAGGCGATGCAGTCGGCCCTTCCCTTGAGGTCCCACTCTCGCCAGGGGGCGATCACCTTGATGTCGGGGTCGATGGCATAGGCCGAGAGCTCGAAGCGGACCTGGTCGTTGCCCTTGCCGGTCGCCCCGTGGGCGATGGCGTCGGCTCCCACGGCCTTGGCGGTCCGCATCAGGCCGCGGGTGATGATGGGACGGGCCAGCGAGGTCCCCAACAGGTAGTAGCCCTCGTAGATGGCCGCCGCCCGGATGGCCGGAAACACCGCGTCCTCCACGAACTCGGAGGTCAGGTCCTCCGCCACGGCCTGAACAGCACCGGTCTCGAGTGCCTTCTTCTCCGCCTCGGCGACCTCTTCGCCCTGGCCCACGTCAGCGGTGTACGCCACCACCTCGGCGTCGTAAGTCTCGCGCAGCCACGCCAGAATCACCGAGGTGTCGAGGCCACCCGAGTAGGCGAGAACGATCTTCATTGTCCGGCTCCTAGCTGTTGCATGCGATCGGCGAAATCCCGGCCACTGGCCCGTTCGCTGACGACGACCAGGACGGTGTCGTCACCAGCCACGCATCCGGCGACGTCCGTGTAGGAGACCCGATCCAAGGCGGCTGCCACCACCTGAGCCGCGCCCGGCGGAGTCTTCATGACCACCAGGTTCCCGGATGGTTCGATCGAGGTCACGAAGGCGTCGATGATCCCAGCCAGGGCCAGCTCGGCCCCGTCGTGATCCGAGGCCCCGTCGAGGACGTAGCGCTCGCCCTCTTTCCGGGCTCCGATGCTGGCCAGATCTCGGGAAACGGTCGCTTGTGTCACCTGGAAGCCTTGCTCGGCGAGCAAGGCCACGATGTCGTTCTGGGAGGTCACATGGCGGTCGGTGAGAAGCGATCGGATGATGCGCCTACGAGCGGAAGACGTGGACATGCACGAATCATACGCATATGCGTATACAGGAGCTAATCGACGGGAACCCCGCTCACTCGTCCTCCTCTGCCCGGCTTCGCCCAGCACCGGCCGTCCCCCGCACCTCGGGCTCCACCTCGGCGTCTCGGACCCAGAGACGGCCATTCCCGGAGTCGTCGTAGCCCACTGCTACTCGTCCCTGTGCGGCGACCACGTGTCCATCGAGACGGAGGTCGAGCCAGCGGAACCCATCGGATTCCCACACACGCCCATCGCCGCCCACGGCGAGCAGCTCGTCGTCCACGGTGGCCACGGGCACCCCGCGAAGAGCGCGGATCTTGCGCCAGCCTCCGTCGGCCGAGGGGGCGTAACGGGCCACATCGCCGGTCTCCGTCTCGACCAGCGTGATCACCAGCTCGTCACCCGCCACCACCTCTACGATCGCCTGACCGGCTTCGAGGTCGGCCGTGTAGACCTGCCACCACCGATCGAGATCGTCGGTTCGATAGAGCGCCGGTCGTCCGGAGACGCTACCGCCCACATACCAATCGCCGTCCCTCCTGATCGCCGTCTCGATCACCAGACGACCGGGGATGGGAACCGGGTCCCATTCCTCCGCGTCGA
Source organism: Acidimicrobiia bacterium (assembly GCA_035304485.1). Lineage (GTDB taxonomy): Bacteria > Actinomycetota > Acidimicrobiia > Spongiisociales > ZC4RG35 > ZC4RG17. Next base: position 21,683 of record DATGPZ010000157.1, read on the forward strand.
CGGAACGCAGTAGCCGCGATCCACCGCCTTCCGTCTCGGCGCCCCACGCGAGAAGCGCTCCGGCCCCGGACACGACTCCGGTCAGAGGAGGTTCGCCCACCAGTTCCCTGCTGTTCCAGGCGCGACCGTCTTCGCTGTGCCAGACCCATGCCGACCCGGTATCGACGGCCCCCACGGCCACCGCACCCCGGCGGTAGGCAGCGACTGCCGACAGTTCACCGCCGACGGCGTCACCCGACACCCACTCCCATTCCACCCCCGACTCCGAGAGCCAGATCTGGGGTCCCTCTCCCACGACGACCAGCTCCCCCGTCATCAGACCGGTGACATCCGACAACCTCCCAGCCGGCAACGACAGACCTGTCCAACGCTCGTCGGGGGTGATCACATCGGGACGAGCCACCGGGACCGAGGTCGACCGGTCGGCGGTGGGCAACACCATCACCACCACCAGCACGACGCCCGCCAGCGCCACCATCCATCCTCGCCGGGGGACGGATACCGGCAGTTCCTCATCGGTCCCGGATCCATCGACCAGGACGCTCCCCGACATATCACCGAAGGTACCCCGAATCCGGAGGTGAAACGAGACCGCCGACCGAAAGAGTCGGCCCCTACGACAGGACGCGCCCCAGCCGCGCCACCGCCTCGGTGACCTCGGCCGCATCGACCGTCAGCGGTGGAGCGAGCCGGATGGCATCGTCGCGGACGGCGTTGACGATGAGCTTCTCGTCTGCCAGCGCCCTCTGGGCGATCTCCCGTGCTTCCGGTCGCGCCAATTGGGCAGCGACCAGCAGACCACGGCCACGGACGGCGGCGACGCCCGGGAGGTCGGAGAGAGCGGCCATGAGCTGTTCGGATCGTTCCCGGCAGTTGCGGAGGATGTCACGACTCTCGATCTCGTCGATGACGGCCATCGCGGCCGCACACACCACCGGACCGCCTCCGAAGGTTGTGGCATGGTCGCCGGGCTGGAAGGCTGCGGCCACCTCGTCCCGGGCCATGCACACGCCGATGGGAAGCCCGTTGGCCAAGGCTTTGGCCGTGGTGGCGATATCGGGCTCGAATCCGAGGCTCTGCCACGAAAACCAAGTGCCGGTCCGCCCGACACCCGCCTGGACATCGTCGACGATGAGTAGCGCTCCGGTACGGTCGCACAGGGCGCGGATCGCCTGCAGGTACTCGGCCTCGAGTGGGCGGACCCCACCCTCACCTTGGGTGGTCTCGAGCATCACCGCCGCCACCGTGTCGTCCAAACGCTCCTCCAAGGCAGCCAGGTCTCCCGCCGGTACCTGTTCGAAGCCGGGAGGCAGAGGAGCGAATGTCGCCTGCTTGGCGGGCTGGCCAGTGGCCGCGAGGGTGGCGAGGGTTCTCCCGTGGAACGAGTCGAGCAACGAGACGATCCGGTAACGCTCAGGTCCACCGTGAGTCTGGCCGTACCTGCGCGCCAGTTTGATGGCAGCCTCGTTGGCAGTGGCGCCGTCGTTACAGAAGAACATTCGGTCCAGGCCGGAACGCTCCACGAGCGCCTCGGCCAACTCCACCATCGGCTCGGTGTAGTAGAGGTTCGAGACGTGGAGCAGCCGACTCATCTGGTCGGCCACCGCCGCCGCCACTGCCGGGTTGGAGTGTCCCAAAGAGGTGACGGCGAGCCCGGACAGAAAATCCAGGTAGCGCTCACCCGCGTCGTCGACCAGCCAGGAGCCTTCGCCGGCCACGAAGGTGATGGGCGCCCGACCATAGGTCTGCATCAGGACGCGAGACTCACGCTCGATGAGGGAGGTCATGCCGTCACCATCGTCCCGATGCCCTCCGAGGTGAAGATCTCGAGCAGGAGGGCGTGCTGGACTCGCCCATCCAGGATGTGAGCCTGAGCCACGCCACCCTCGAGTGCTTCGGCCACGGACTTCAGCTTGGGCAACATCCCCCCTTGGATGCGGCCGAGCAACGCCTTCATGTCCTGGAGATCCATCCGCGAGATCAGCGACGTCGGCTCATCCACGTTCTCGTAGACGCCCTCGACGTCGGTCAGGTAGACGAGTTTCTGGGCGCGTAGCGCCCGGGCGAGGACGGCAGCGGCCGTGTCGGCGTTGACGTTGTAGACCTGACCATCTTCGCCACGCGCGATGGAGGCGACGACGGGTATTAGACCGCGGTCGACCATTCCCTCGATCAGGTCGCTGTTGACCTCGACGATGTCCCCTACGAACCCGAGTCGCTCGTCCTTGGGGCGGGCTCGGAACAGGTCGGCGTCGAGGCCGTTGACACCGATGGCGGATGCGCCACGACCGTTCAAGAAGCGGACTATCTCGGGGTTGATGACACCCACCAGAGTGCGTTGGACCACCTGGATGGCCGCTTCGTCGGTCACGCGCAGTCCGTCGATCCAGCGGGGCTCGATGCCGTCGGCTTCCATCGCTGCCGAGATCTGTGGGCCGCCCCCGTGGACCACCACCGGGCGGATGCCCACCATCGACAGGAGGGTCACGTCCCCGGCGAAGCTCTCTCGCAGGACCGGGTCTTCCATCGCCGACCCTCCGTACTTGACCACGACCGTCTTTCCCCGGAACTGTTTGATGTAGGGCAGGGCTTCCATGAGGATGCGCGCCCGCCCCATCGAATTGGCGATCCGGGTCTTCTGCACATCGGGCTTGCTGTGGCCGATCACGAACGTTCTCCGTTGAACCTGACGTACTCGGGTGTGAGGTCTGTGGTGAGAAGGGTGCACGTGCCCGGTCCCTCACCCACCCGGACCGACACCCGGAAATCGCCGCCGAGCTTCTCGGACAGGAGATCGTGGTCGGCGCCGGCGTCGACGCCGCCTTCGGCCACCACCACCCCCTCATAAGCAACCGATACCGCCGCGGGATCGAATGGAATCCGAGTCGAGCCCATGGCGGCCACCACCCGCCCCCAGTTGGGATCGGCACCGTAGAACGACGAGCGCACCAAGGCCGAGTCGGCGATCGCCCGGGCCAGATCGAGCGCGACCGAGTCGTCGGCCGCACCTGTGAGCTCGAGTGTCACGACCCGCGAGGCACCCTCGGCGTCCTCTGCCATCTGGCGGGCCAGGTCCCGGCAAACCTCCTCCACCACGCTCTGGAAGGAGTCGAGATCGGGCCGCACGTGGCTCTCACCCGAGGCGAGGACGACGACCGTGTCGTTGGTGGACTCGCATCCGTCGATGTCCAGCGCGTTGAACGTCCGGGCGACGGCGTGTACGAGTGCTGCTCGCAGGTCCTTCGCTTCCACCACGGCGTCGGTGGTCAATACCGCCAGCATCGTGGCCATGTCCGGGCGAACCATTCCCGCGCCCTTGGCCATCCCGCCCACCGTGAAGCCGTCGACGGACCGAATCGCTTGTTTGGGCCGGCTGTCGGTGGTCATGATCGCCCGCGCCGCCGACTCGGCTCCTTCCGAATCGATGGCGATTCGTGCCAACCCGTCGCGGATCCGCTCCAACGGAACGACCGACCCGATGGGGCCGGTCGAGCACACCACTACGTCCGCCGCCTGACAGCCCAGGAGTTCGGATACGGCCGCAGCCGTCTCGAAGGCTGCCACTTCCCCCGCCCGACCCGTGGCGGCGTTGGCGCATCCCGAATTGAGGACGACGGCTCGAGCGGTTCCGTCCTCGAGATGTCGGCGGGAGAGGATCACGGGAGCAGCGGCAGCGGTGTTGGAGGTGAAGACGGCAGCGGCCGGAACGGGTCGCCCGGCATCCACCAGCGCCAGGTCGAGATCGCCGCTGGCCTTGATCCCACAGGCTGTCCCGCCGGCCACGAATCCTTTCGCAGCGGTGACGCTCACGGCATCCACCCGGAGAGTGGCAGCCCACTGGCCTCAGGCAGGCCCAGTGCGAGATTCGCCGCCTGCACCGCCTGGCCGGCCGCCCCCTTCAGGAGGTTGTCGATCGCACATTGGGCGATGACGGCACCGGTGCGCTCGTCCCGGAACGCCGCCACCAGCGCACGGTTCGATCCGACCACCCAGCGGGTCTGGGGAGGACCGTCCACGACGTCGACGAAGGCCGCTTTCGCGTAGTGGTCGCGCAAACACTCGACAGGATCGTCATCGGTGATCGCGGCAGCCGTGACGGTGGCGAGGATCCCCCGCTGCATCGGCACCAGGTGAGGGGTGAAGACGATGCGATGCTCACCGCCCAGAGTGGCGTCGAGGGCCGCTTCGATCTCGGGACGGTGACGATGGGTGGCTACGCCATAGGCCCGCACACCCTCGTCCACGGACCCGAACATCAGATCCTCGCGGACCGACCGCCCGGCACCGGAAACCCCCGAGAGGCAGTCGGCCACGATGCCCTGATCGGACACCAACCCTGCGGCGAGAAGCGGCACCAACGCCAGCAGGACCGAGGTGGGATAGCAACCCGGAGCGGCGATCGCCTTGCTTCCGGCCAGGTCGAACAGTTCCGGGAGGCCATAGTCCCATTCCGCCAGTTCCTCGGGATGGGGATGGGGGTCGCCGTAGGCGAAGGCATACCGCTCGGGAGTGTCGAGCCGAAAGTCACTGCCCAGGTCCACGACCACCATGCCGCGTTCGCGCAGGACGTGTCCCACTTCGGCGGACGCGCCATGCGGTAGGGCGAGGAACACCAGGTCGACATCGTCCAACGCATCGGGGTCGTTGGGACCGAAGCGGCGGTCGCCCCCGGCCAGTTGAGGATGGACGTCGGCGAGGACGGCTCCTTCCCGGGTGTGCGCCCCCAGATGAACGAGCTCTAGCGAGTCGTGGGCGTCGATCAAACGAACCAACTCGCCTCCGGCGTAACCCGAGGCGCCGAAGACGGCGGTCTTGACGGACATCCCACGGATTATACGCATATGCGAATAGCCTCCGAAACCGGGTCAGTTCGCTGGCCCGGGGTCTGGCATCCCCCGTTCGAGCGCGAACCGGCGTACCGCCGCATAAGCCTCTTCGGGTGAGTACTCGCCCTCTTCGATCCGCCGCTCCAGGAGCATGTCCATGATCTCGCCGACCAGCGGACCGGGTTCGATGCCCAGATACTCCATGACATCACGCCCGTTGATCGGCGGCCGCAACTTGGCGAGTTCCTCCTGTTCGGCCAGTTCGGCGATCCGCTCCTCCAGTTCGTCGATCCGGCGCTGGATGGTCCGGGCGCGCTTCTGGTTGGCAGTGGTCACGTCACATCGGACCAACTCGTTCAACCGGTCCAACAGGTGCCCGGCGTCCCTCACGTATCGGCGCACGGCCGAGTCGGTCCATCCCATCTCGAACGTGTGCGGCCGCAGGTGGAGGAACACGAGTTGGGAAACGTCGGACACGATCTGTTTCGGATACTTCAGCTCCCGTAGTCGCTTGCGGGCCATCCGGGCCCCCACCACCTCGTGGTGATGGAAGGTGACGCCCTGAGGTCCGAACTCCCGCGTCTCGGGCTTTCCGATGTCGTGGAGGAGTGCCGCCAAACGCAGCACCAGATCAGGGGACGTCTTCTGGACCACGGCGATGGTGTGAGCGAGGACGTCCTTGTGTCGCTGGACTGGATCCATCTCCATGTTCAGCGCCGGCAACTCCGGGATGAAGCGATCGGCGAGGCCGGTCTCCACCAGGTTCTCCAACGCAGGACCAGGATCCTCGGCCACGATCAGCTTCGAGAACTCGTCGCGGATCCGCTCGGCAGAGACGATCTGAAGACGATCTGCCATCTCCTTCACCGCCTGGATCGCGGCTCCGTCGGGCTCGAAGCCGAGCGTCGCCTGGAAACGAAACAACCGCAGCATCCGGAGCGGATCGTCCGAGAACGAGATCTCGGGGGCGAGCGGGGTCCTGAGGACCTTTCGCGCCAGGTCGAGCGCTCCCCCATGGGGGTCGACCGGCTCGACGTCCGGAAAGCTGATCGCCATCGCGTTGACCGTGAAATCTCGCCGGGACAAGTCTTCGGTGATGTCGTCGGAGAACTCGACCCGAGGCTTACGCGAGTCGTCGCGATAGACCTCCTTGCGGAAGGTCGTGACCTCCACCGTGTGACCGTCCTTGATCGCCCCCACGGTTCCGAAGGCCTTCCCGACCGTGTAGACGCTGTCGGCCCATGCGGAGAGCAGACGCTCGATGTCGTCCGGCCGAGCGTCCGTGGCGAAGTCGAAGTCCATGTCCTCGCGCCGATCGAGGAAGGCGTCACGGACGGAACCGCCCACGAGATAGATCTGGTAGCCGGCCGAGGCGAATCGCTCCCCCAGCTGAACGGGAGGGAGAGACGGATCCACCAGCCAGCGCATACGCTCAGGGATCACGCCCCGAGGATACGTTGCCTCGCTCCCTCGACCGAAGCCGAAGGCGCGAGTCGGAAGACGGAAGTTTCAGCGTCGTTCGACGCGGACCCCTACGGTCCACCCGGATCTGCCGACGCGCACCACCTGCCGGTCACAGCGATCTGCTCGCATCCGAACCGCTTCCTGTGGCTCGCTCCATGACGAAACCTCCGACCACCAACACGGCACCTTCATTTCAGCGCCCACCACGAGGCGTAGGAACGCCGGTCTGACTGCAGCGACCGGATCAGGACGGCGCGGCCGAATCGTCTGTCTCATCACCCACGACGGTGCAGTTGGCTCGGCACGGGAGGCGGGGGGTGACTGCACCTGGATGGCGACCATCGACCTCCCCCGCGGACTCACGCCGATTCACTTGGGTGAGACGAACGCCGAAGCCACCTTCGCAGCTCGATACGGCGCCGGCCGCCGGTGAAGCGTCCGAAGCCCCCGTCGCAGGCCGATCGACATCCGACTTCCGACTTCCGACTAGGACAGCAATCCCGCCTCGAGTGCCTTGGCGCGGAGTTGGTGGCCGTTGCGGACGTGGGGAAGGGCCGTCTCCAACGTGATGTGCCGGTTCAGGACCAGCTTCAAGATCGACTGGTCGAAGGTCTGCATACCGAAGAACTCCGACTCTTTGATCACGTCCAGGAGGTTCGAGATCGAATGGCCCTCGAGGATCCATTCCTGGACGCGCTCGTTGCTGGTCAACACCTCACAAGCCAGGACCTGGCCCGACTGATTGGCGGTGTCCAGGAGACGCTGGCTGACCACTCCCTTGAGCAGCGCGGCGAGCTGGGTCTTGACCATCGACTGGTGAGCGGCGGGGAAATAGCCGATCAGCCGGTTCACGGTCTCGGCCGGATCACTGGTCCGCATCGAGGAGATGACGAGATGGCCGGTCTCGGCCGCGGTGATGGCGGCCCGGGCGGTCTCGAGGTCATCGATCTCCGAGATCAGGATCACGTCGGCGTCCTGTCGCATCGCAGCGCGCACCGCACCGGCGTAGTCGACCGTGTCGACGCCTATCTCACGCTGTGCCACCACTGCCTTCTTGTCCGGATGCAGGACCTCGATCGGGTCCTCGATGGTGACGATCGACACCGCTCGGTTCTCGTTGATCCAGTCGATCATCGAGGCCATGGTGGTTGTCTTCCCGGATCCGGACGGGCCCGTGATCAGGACCATCCCGTGAGAATCGGTTTCGAGCAGCTTGCGGATGATCGCCGGCACGCCGAGCTCCTCGAAGTTGGGAGAGCCCGGCACCACGCGGCGGAGCACCATCGACACCGATCCCCGCTGACGGAACGCAGCCACCCGGAACCGACCCACGTCGGGCCGGCCATAAGCGAAGTCGGCCTCGCCGGTCGCCTTGAAGTCACGGGCCGCCCGCGAAGTGAACAGCTCAGCGGCCAAAGCCTCGGTGTCGGCGGGCTTCAGCGAGGGAAAGCCCTCCATCCGGGTCAGTTCGCCGTCGATCCGCACGACCGGCGGCGACCCCACCTTCAAGTGGAGGTCCGAGGCGCTGGATTCCACGACCCGCCGCAGCAGGTCGTCGATGGCAACGGTCATCTTCTTTCCCCTCAGAACGTCGCTTGCGTCCTCAGGTATCGGACGAAGGTCGCCTCAGCTGAAGAGCGTGCCGCTCAATCGATCCCCACGACCAGTCCCCGGACGACCGACGTCAGGCGATCGAGTTGACGGTGTGAAGCGTCGGGGCTGCGGAACTCCGACTCGGGCCAGCGGTCGGGCGCTCCGATCAATGCATCCGCCACCGCCGTCAACCCGTCACGGATGGCCGGGAGGTGGTAGCCACCCTCGAGAAAGACGACCACTCGGCGAGCGGGGAGCAATCTCGCCACCTCCGTCGCCATGAAGGCGTAGTCGGTCTCCACCAGGCGCATTTCGGCGAGTGGGTCGTGGGCGTGGGCATCGAAGCCGGAGGATATGAGCACCCAGTCCGGCCCGAACTCCCGCAGTGCCGGGACCACCAGTTCCGAGAAGGCCTGCCGATACACGTCGCCGGCGGTGAAGGCAGGAAGCGGGATGTTCAGCACCAAGCCCGAACCCTCCCCCTCCCCAACTTCGCTCGCCATTCCCTCGTACGGATAGAAGGGTGACTGGTGTAGCGAGACATACAACACGTCGGGGTCGCGATAGAAGATCGCCTGAGTCCCATTCCCGTGGTGCACGTCCCAGTCCAAGATCGCCACCCTGTGACCCTTCTGCTGGAGGTGGGCCGCGGCCACGGCGACGTTGTTGAAAAGACAGAACCCCATGGCCCGGTTTCGGAGCGCATGGTGCCCCGGGGGACGGACCGTGACGATGGCGGGCCCGTCGAATCCCGCTTCCAGGTGCTCGATGGCCGTGAGGCCGGCGCCGGCGGCCGCCAGAGCGGCTGTCCAGGATCCCTCCGAGACCACCGTGTCGGGATCGAGCGCTCCGCCCCCCGACGAGGAGAGCCTGCGAATGGCGTCCACGTACGAGAGATCGTGGACGATGGTCAACTCTTCTGGAGTGAGCAGTTTCGCCTCGATCGCCTCCACTTCGGCCGACGCGTTGCGCACGCCTTGCTCGGCGGCTCGAAGCCGCGCCGGTCGTTCCGGGTGGTACAAACCCGTGTCGTGGTCGAAGCCGCTCGGATGTGAAACATGAAGCAGCCGCACCCCCGTACTCTCTCACACGTGAAGAGCCAACTGCGCACCAGCGGTGAGTGGCCGGGGGCAGTGCACCTCCGCAAAGGATGGGGTTCCGCCCACGTCCGGCCGTGGAACGACCAAAGCCCTCGCACCGCTTCGCTGAGGCTCGAACGTGGCGGTGACCGCTTCATCGAGGCCTGCGTCGCATGGCTGGCGGACCAGGGAGTCGAACAGGCTCTGACGACGGCGCTTCCTCCCGGCCAAACTGCCCTCTGGAAGCGGGCCGGTTTCTCCGACCATCTCCAGTTGGTCGTTTTCGAGCGTGACCTCACCCAACCGGCCGGTCCCATCGCCCACCCTGTCGAGGCCGACTCCCGGCCCGACATGCGGCGTTTGGCGGCTCTGGACGACCGCGCCTTCCCTTCAACGTGGCGTGTCGGGTTCGAAGGGCTGCTCGACGCGACCTCGGCCACTCCTTTCGCCGACGTGCTCACCGTCAGCTCGGATGGGGAAGTAGTTGGGTTCGCCATCGTGGGCGAGACAATGTCGGTCGCCTATCTCCAAAGACTGGCCGTCGACCCCGACCACTTCCGCCGCGGGATCGGACGCTCCCTGGTGCGGGCGTGTGTGGACTGGGGCCGAAAGCGAGGTGCCAGAACGATGGTGCTCAACACCCAACCGGACAACTTCGCTGCCTCCCGGCTGTACGAATCGGAGGGCTTCGTGGCTTTCGGTCCCAAGTTGAAGGTTCTCGCCCGCGACACGCGTTCGACTCGCTGATGCCCACACCAGTATCCGATCGGTTCCGCCTCGAGGTGCGTCTGGGCCGCGACGGCGACATCGAGGAATGGTTGGCGACGGACACCGAACTCGACCGGCCGGTCCTCATCCGCCAACTCGGACCCGAATCGAGCCCCGAGCGCCGCCGCGCCTTCGTGGAAGCGGTTCAGAAGGCCTCTACCGTCAGCCACCTCCACCTGGCTTCCATCTACATGGTCGAGGAGGTGGAAGGCGGCGCCTACTCCGTTTCAGAGTGGACGGGTGGGGCCACTCTGCAGGCCCGACTCGAAGCCGGGGACACGATCGAAGCCGACGAGTTCCTCCCGAATGCCGCTGGCCTCGCCAGCGCCCTCGCCGCCCTCCACGAGGCGGGAGTGGTCCACGGAGGCATCGACCTGGGAGCGATCACCTACACGGTCGCGCATCCGGCCAAGCTCGGTTCGTTCGGCCGGATCGCCCGCGGTGCCACCATCCACGGCGATGTCCGATCTCTGGCCGAGGTACTGGAACAGTCCTTGACCGGGGCCGCTCCGGGGACATCGCCCCCCTCGGAGCTCATCGACGGGCTGAGCTCCGAAGTCGACCGGATCCTGCGGGAAGGCCGGCGCGGGACCATGGCGGCTCGCACGCTCGCCGAGGCCTTCGCCGGCGCTCCTACCCCCCGCCGTCCACAACCCGAATCGACCCGGCCATCCCGTCGCCTCCTCATAGCCGCCATGATTCTGGTGGCGATGGCCGCTGCGCTGGTGGGAGTCGGGCGGATCTTCACCCCCGACGGAATGCCGGTCGCTCCGCCGCCGGCCGCCTCCCCCGACGCCGACCGGCCCGCCGCCACCACCACGACTTCGGTTCCTCCCACGACCACCACCATCCGGGAGTCGGCCAACGTCGAGATCGGCCAGGTGGCCACGTTCGATCCGTTCGGTGGCGGTGGCGAGAACGACGACATGGTCGAAGCCTTGATCGACGGGGACCTGGGGACGTCGTGGAGGACCGAGACCTACCTGGATCCGCTGCCCCTGCTCAAGCCGGGTGTGGGGATCGCAGTGGACGTCGACGGCTCGCCCCGGGATCTGGAGTTGTTGGGGCTGAGCGACGGAGCGTCGCTCGAGCTGCGGTGGGCCCAGGGCGAATCCGAGGACTTGGCCGACTACGAGGTAGTCGGACGCCTGGTGTCCCAGCCCGGGACCACCGCCGTGCGCCTCCCGCCGCGCGATGGTGGCCGCTGGCTGATCTGGTTCACCGATCTCCCCCCACTGAACGGTGATTTCGCGGCATCGGTGGCGGAGATCCGGTTCGGGGGATAGTCCGGCGGCTCACACCCGCCTTGTAGCCTGACGCCCGTGAACGGAGCTTCCGACGCCGACCTCCTGGCGCGTTCCCGCCAAGGAGACCGGGCCGCATTCGACGAGCTGATGCGTCGCCACGAGGACCGTGTTTTCGCCGTCTGCCTGCGGATCATGCGACGCCGGGAGGAAGCTCTGGACGCCACCCAGGACACCTTCCTGACAGTCTTCCGGAAGGCCGACCAGTTTCGGGGCGATTCCAAGTTCAGCACCTGGCTCTACCGCGTGGCGGTCAACACCTGTTACGACAACCTCCGAAGAGCTCAACGCCGGCCGGCGGACCCTCTTGCCGAGGCCCATGACCCTGCCGACGAGAGCGCCGGCGACACGTTGGCGTCGGTCGAGTTGCGGCCGGGACTGACCGAGGCGCTTCACCACCTGGCCGACGAGTTCCGCAGCGCCATCGTCCTCGTGGACGTAGAGGGCCTGAGTGTCCAGGAGACCGCCGATGTCCTGCAGGTCCCGGAAGGAACGGTGAAATCGCGTCTCTACCGCGGTAGACGTCAGTTGGCCGAGATTCTCGGGAACCGGGAGCAATGGGCGTGACATCCAAGTGACAGACCGAATGCACCACGACCACGACCTCGATCTCGTCTCGTCCTTGGCCGAGGGGACACCCATCGACCGCGCGGCGGCCGAGGAGTTGATCGCGCGATGTGACGAGTGCGCCGCCCTCTATCGGGCCCATCTGACGGTTCAGGCCGCCGTGTCGGCCGAACCACCGGCCCGCCTCACCGATCTCGAGCGTCAGCGACTCCGCTCCTCGATCTGGAACGAGCTCCAATCCCCCACCAGACCGGCCGCGGCTCCGGGGTGGGCACGGTGGATCCCCGCCGCAGCCGTGCTGGCGGTGGTGGCAGGCGTGGGCGTGACGTTGAGTCAACTGTCGGATGGGGAACAAGGACTGACGCCGGTTGCGGCAGAGTCGTTCGCCGACGCCGACGCCCCGGTCACCGAGTTGTTCACGACCCGGCAATCCGACGAGTCGTCCGCCGGTGGCGCGAGCGAGGATGCCGGTGCGCCTGAGACGACAGCTGCGGCTTCTACCGACACGATGGAGATGTACGTCGCCTCGGACGGCTCTGCCACCTGGGGGGTGGATGGCTTTCGGGAGCGCCTCGCCGCCGGAGAGACAGAGGTCGACCCCGAATTCGATTGCGATCGAGTGGCAGAGGGGTGGCCCATCGTCGGAGCCGAACTCACCAGCCAGGACGGCCGGGAAGCATGGCTGGTGGCGATCGCTGTCGACGATGGCCACCGGATTCTCGTGGTCGACCGCGACGACTGCTCGGTCATCGAGTCGCACGGGTAAGCCGTCGAGCTGGCGCTAACCTGCCTGACATGGAGGACTTTCCCGCCCGCTTGGCCGCCTTTCTGGAGGACATCGCGACTCGAGCCCGGGCCATGACGGTCGATCGGGCAGCGAAGGCGGTCCGTCTGACGAGCCTGGGATTCATCGCGGCCGCCTTCGGGTTGATGGCCGCGATCTTTCTCTTCCTGACCATCTACGGGGCATTGGAGATCCCGTTGGGTGAGTGGGGAGCATTCGCCGTGCTGGCGGGACTATTCATCGTCCTCGGTGCGTTCATGTGGGGGAAGCGAAGCAAGGACTACTGAGTGACGACTGAGAAGGTCGCGATCATCGGCAGCGGGCCGGCCGGCCTGACGGCGGCGCTCTACACGGCCCGAGCCAATCTCGAACCACTGGTCTTCGAGGGCTTCTCGGCCGGTGGCCAGTTGATGATCACCACCGACGTCGAGAACTACCCGGGTTTTCCCGACGGAATCATGGGCCCCGAACTGATGGACCGATTCCGCAAGCAGGCGGAGCGCTTCGGTGCTCGCCTGCAGACAGTCGACGTGGACCGGGTCGACTTCTCCCAACGCCCGTTCCGGCTCTGGGTCGGTGCCGACGAGTACCAGGCCGAGGCGGTGATCGTGTCGACCGGAGCCAACGCCAAGTGGCTCGACGTCCCCGGCGAGCAGCGGCTCACCGGAAGGGGGGTGTCCGCCTGTGCCACCTGCGACGGATTCTTCTTCCGGGACAAGGAATTGATCGTGGTAGGCGGAGGTGACACGGCGATGGAGGAAGCCACCTTCCTCACTCGGTTCGCTTCGAAGGTCACCATCGTCCACCGCCGCGACGAATTTCGGGCTTCCAAGATCATGGCCGAGCGCGCCCTCGACAACCCGAAGGTAGAGGTGCAGTGGAACTCGGTCGTGAAAGAGATCCATGGACAGGACGGCGTGACGGGTGTGACCCTGGAGGACACTGTGACTGGCGAGACGCGTCACATGCCCGCCGACGGGGTCTTCGTGGCCATCGGCCACGCCCCCAACACTTCCCTGTTCGAAGGCCAGTTGGAGCTCGACGAGGCGGGTTACATCAAGTTGGCGGACGGTGTCTCGACCCGCACTTCGGTCGAGGGAGTGTTCGCCGCCGGTGACGTGGCGGATTCCTACTATCGGCAGGCGGTCACCGCCGCCGGGACCGGATGCCGGGCTGCCATCGACGCCGAGCGCTGGCTCGCAGAGCAAGAGTGAGAATTGGACACGGCTACTAGCAAGGAGATACAGACATGAGTCAGCCCAAGACCATCACGGACGCCGAGTTCGACGAGGCGATCAACTCCGGCGAGCCGGTTCTGGTCGACTTCTGGGCAGAGTGGTGCGGTCCCTGTCACATGATCGCCCCGATCCTGGAAGAGATCGCCCAGGAACACGACTCGATCACGATCGCCAAGCTCAACATCGACGAGAACCCCCAGGCGCCCGCTCGTTACGACGTGATGAGCATCCCGACGATGATCGTCTTCCAGGACGGCGTCGAGAAGAAGCGCATCGTGGGCGCCCGGCCCAAGGCGGCCATGCTCCAGGAGCTGTCCGAGTACCTGTGAGCGGCTGTACCGGATAGCCGGGACGCACAGCTACCCCCCATCGTCGGGCGCCCGGGACGCAAGACGCCGCTGCCCCTTACTATTGCTCCATGCGCCTCTATCGCCTGGGTGACACCGGCGAATCCGTCCGGGACATCCAGGATCGTCTGGTCGGACTCGGGCTGAGCACCGAACCCGACGTGCGCGGGGAGTTCGGTCCCGGCACCGAGCGTGCCGTGCTGGAGTTCCAGGCCAGCCGCGGTCTGTCCGCCGACGGCATCGTCGGTCCCGACACCTGGCGGGCGCTGTACGAGGCCGGGTATCGACTCGGCGACCGCCTGCTCTTCCTCCGGCGCCCGATGCTGCGAGGCGACGACGTTGCCGAACTCCAGAGCCGGCTCAACAACCTGGGCTTCGACGCGGGGAAGGTCGACGGTGTCTTCGGGGCCGACACCCAGCGCGCCGTCCTCGACTTCCAGCGCAACCGTCACCTGGCAGAAGATGGAAAAGCAGGCCCCGAGGTCATCACCGAACTGCGGCTCGTCACCCGAGCAACCATGCGGGCCGGCCGGGAGGCGGTGCGCGAGCTGGAGTGGTTTCGCTCCCGACCCCCTACCGTCGTCGGGGCACGCGTCTATCTCGACTCCGGATGCCGGGACTCCCACGAGGCGGCCCTGGCCTGGTCGGCTGCCAACTCGGCGGCGGTCGCCCTCCAGGAACGGGGAGGCGTTCCCTTGCTGTCTCGCAGCCACGACGTGGTCCTCCCCGAGCGCGTACGGGCTCTTCGAGCCAACCGACTGGGGGCAGAGCTGGTGGTGTCCTTCAGCCTGGCCCGGGGCGAACCGGCGGTGTATTACTTCTCGTCCGACCACGGACGCAGCGAAGTGGGTGGATTGCTGGCTGCCGCCGTCGCCACTCGCTTGAATTGCGGCTACGACGGCCGGGCCACGCCCATGCTGAAGTACACGCGCGCCCCCGCCGTGGTGGTGGAATCGGACCGCCTGGACGAAAAGACAGCCATGGCCGTAGTCGAGGGGATCGAAGGCTTCTTCCAGAGTCCCGAACCGGCCGTCAGGTGAAGAAGCGCCGGTAGATCCGCTCCAGATCCTCGAGCGACCCGAAGCTGATCTCCACCTTGCCCTTCTGGTTCCGGTACTTGATGTCCACCCGCGATCCCAGTTGCTCGCGTAGACGCTGTTCCAACTCGACGATCTCGACGGGACGGACCTCCCGAACCTTGGTCTTGGTGGAAGGCTGTTCGCCGGCCCGCGCTCGAGCCGCTTCCTCGACCTGGCGCACCGACCAC
Organism: Acidimicrobiia bacterium; assembly: GCA_035304485.1. Classification (GTDB taxonomy): domain Bacteria; phylum Actinomycetota; class Acidimicrobiia; order Spongiisociales; family ZC4RG35; genus ZC4RG17. The sequence goes on from DATGPZ010000157.1 coordinate 36,920, forward strand.
CCTTCGGCCACGGCCCGCGCCGCCACGTGCTGGGCGTAGGCAGTGTCCTCGATGGACAGCAGCGCTCTAGCGTGACCAGCCGACAGCTCCCCTCGCTCCACCAGTCCTTGGATCGACGCCGGGAGCTGGAGCAGACGTAGGGTGTTGGTGATGGCCGGCCGGCTCTTGCCGACCGAGGTAGCGACCTGCTCGTGCGTCATTCCATAATCTTCCATGAGTGCCCGGTAGGCGGCCGCTTCCTCCAGGGGACCCAGGTCCTGACGTTGCAGGTTCTCGATCAGGGCCTCAGTCAGCCCCGCTCGATCGTCTCCTTCCCGGATCACCGCCGGGATCTCGGTCAGGCCGGCGCGGCGGGCCGCCCGCCAGCGCCGCTCCCCCGCCACCAGAGCGAAGCGCCCGTCTGACAACGGTCGCACGATGACGGGTTGCAGGATCCCGACCTCGGCCACGGAGGCGGCCAACTCCTCCAGCGCCGCCTCGTCGAAGTTCACGCGGGGTTGGTCGGGATTCGGGACCACGTCGTCGACTTTGAGGCGGCGATACTCCCCTTCCCCGCTGGGGATCAGCGACTCGAGACCCCGACCCAATCCTGCCCTGCGCGTTGCCACCTTCTCCTCCTATTCCATTCCGTGGCGCCGACGGAACTCACGAGCCAGTTCCCGATAGGCGATCGCCCCTCGACTCATCCCGTCGAAAGCCTCGATCGGTTCACCGTAGGAAGGTGCCTCCGAGAGACGCACCGAGCGGGGAATCAGGGCTCGATAGACACTGTCGCCGAAATGCGCTCGCACCTGGTCCGCCACGTCCTTCGACAACCGAGTGCGGGCGTCGTACATGGTGAGGATCACCCCACCCACCTCCAGCCCAGGATTGAGGTTCCCCTTCACGAGATCGACGTTGCGTAGCAACTGGCTCAGACCTTCGAGGGCGTAATACTCGCACTGGATCGGGATCATCACCTCGTCGGCCGCCGCCAGGGCATTGACGGTCAACAGACCCAGAGAAGGTGGGCAGTCGATCATCACCACCCGATACTCCCCCTTCACGGCCTCGAGGGCGGTACTCAGCCTCCGTTCCCGACTGAACACGGGCACGAGTTCGATCTCCGCTCCCGCCAGGTCGATGGTGGCGGGAACCACATACAGGTCACGTACGCTGGTCGGTTCGATGGCGTCCTCGATTGGAAACTCCTTGAGGAGGACGTCATAGATGGAATGGGAGATGGCACCGCGGTCGATCCCCAACCCGGAGGTGGCGTTCCCCTGAGGGTCGAGGTCGACCAAGAGGGTCTTGACGCCCTGAAATGCCAGCCCGGCCGCCAGGTTGATCCCGGTGGTGGTCTTGCCCACGCCGCCCTTTTGGTTGGCGAGGGCGACGATGAGTGTCTCGGTCATGGAGCGGCCATGATACGAAGCCAGACGGGCCGGTCAAGCACCTCCGGAGGGACCTCGACCAAGTGTTCCCCGGGTCCGGGGGTGGGTGGGGCCGACCACGACCCGCCGATCACCACTCGACCCCCTGGAACCGCCCATGTACCAGCCCAATCGGCCACCCGCGGGAGGGGTCCAACCGCCCGAGCCACCACCATCTCTCCCCACCTGGACGCCTGACGCGAGATGTCGTCCGTGACGACTTCGACATTGTCCAGATCCAGGATACGCACGGCCCGGGCCGCCAGATCGGCGCGGCGACCGCTGCGATCCACCAGGGTGACATGCGATTTGGGCCACAGCAGGGCCAGAGGGATGCCCGGCAATCCCACGCCGGACCCGAGATCTATCAGGTGCGGGGGAGGTGCCGGCTCGGTCCAGGCGCCGGCGAAGAGCAGCGAATCGAGGACGTGACGAGGCCAGATTCGTTTCCGTTCGGCTGGACCGAGTCCGCCGGCGGGTATCGCCTCCTCTGCGAGCCAGGTGGCGAAACGCTCCAACCGGGAGAGGCGGCGGGAAGGAAATGACCAACCAGTCCAGTCTCCGACCCGGACCAGAGCGGCTTCGACCTCAGGTTTCACGTGAAACCGAGTTCACTCCTCTTCGGAGGAGATCTCCTCGAACTCGCTCGACTCCTGTGGCTGCGGTTCCGTATCGTCACCGAGATCCTCCGACGATGATTCGACTGGTTGCGGCTCTTCCGCAGGCCCCTCTTCGGGCGCCTCGTCTTCCCCGCTCTCCTCGGCTGCGATCACCACGTATCGATTGGGAGCTTCGCCCTCGGAATAGGAGCGGACGCCCTCGACCGCAGCGACAGCGTCGTGGATCACCTTGCGGTCCGAGGCCGACATCGGCTCCAGCATCAATTCGCCGCCCTCCTCCTTGACCTGCCGGATGAGATCGCCGGCATAGATAGTCAGGGCTTGGCGACGACGCTCGGCATATCCGGCGATATCGATCCTGACCCGGGCGGGGGACTGGGTGGCTCGTTGCAGAACGGTCTTGGTGAGTTCGTGCACCGCCTCCATCACCGAACCCCGCGGGCCTACCAGGGCCTCGGTTTGCTCACCCACCACGTTGGCGATGATCACGTCGTCCTCGACCCGGGACTCGACGCTGCCTTCGAGACCGAATGCCGTCAACAGACCTCGCAGGAACTCAGCCACCAAAGGCTCCTGACCCGCCGTGTCGAGATCCGCTCGGTCGTCATCTTTCGGCTTTTGATTGCCGCCCGGCTTGGCCGACTCGTCCTTGGCCGGCCGCTCCGACGACCGTTGGTTACCCCCGTTGTCGCCCCGTCCCCCTTTTGCCGACTGCGAGGTGCGGGCCTTCCCGGAACCTGCCGGCGCGTTTCCGCCCTCGCCATTGGGACCTTTGCCTTTGCCACGCCGCTTGCGATTACGCGAGCGCTTGGGCCGAGGCTCTTTCTCGGTGACCTTCACGATGGCATCCTGACCCCCGAAGCCCAAGAAGCCACGCTCGGGCTCCTGGATGACCTCGATCTCGAGCCGATCGCGGGAATCTACTCCCAGCTCGCGCATCGCCGCCTCGACGGCCAACTCCACGGTCTTTGCCTTCACTTCCACGTAGGCCACGTCAGCTCCTTCTCCGCCGGCCTTGCTTCTTCTTGGAGCCCGGCTGAGGCTTCTTGGGTGCCTCCGCGGCAGGCGGCGACTTTTCCGAAGCCTCGACCGACGGCGGGGTGGGACGCCCGTCGATCTTGAAGATCACCACCTGCTGACCCAGCCGGAACAGGTTGGCGGTCGCCCAGTACAGGACCAGACCCGCCGGGAAATTCCAAGAAATGAATCCGATGAACAGTGGCATCACCTTGGTCATGACCTGCTGAGCCCCGGCTTGGGGACCGCTGGGCTTGTCTTGCCCATAAGTCGAGTGCCAGGTCTGGACATACTGGCTAGCCACCATCACCACCATCATCAGGAGGTAGGGGAGCGCGGTCATGAACCCATCGGCGAACGCCTGGGCAGGGGAGAGGGAGAGGTGCATCCCCAGGAAGGCGGTGTTGTCGGTCGCCACTGCCTGACCCAGGGCCGAGCCATCCGGCAAGAACCGCAGGATCCCCGGGGCCATGTCGCCCACGCCGACCGAAGGGAGGAACCTGGAAATTCTTGGCAGAAGCTCCTCGCTGACCTGAACCAAGGACAAGACACGGAAGAGAGCGAACCAGATCGGCATCTGCACGAGGAGCGGCACGAGACATCCACCGGGAGAGGCGCCTGCCTCTCGCTGCACCCGCATCAATTCCTTCTGCATCTCCTCGGGCTTGTCTTTCAGCTCCTTCTGGATCCGTCGGATCTCGGGCTGGATAGCCTGAAAGGCCCGGGTCGAGCGGGTCTGTTTCAGCGTGAGCGGGAACAGAAGGAGGTTGATGGCGATCGTCAAGAGGATGATCCCGGCACCGAAGGAGGGAATCAGGCCGTAGAACCAGTCGAGGAGAAGGGCCAGACCCTCCTGGATGCCGTTGAACAGGGCGCCCATCAGTCACCACCCTGGGGGACGGGGTCGTAACCTCCGGGCCGGAAGGGATGGCAACGTCCGAGCCGGCGAACCGCCATCCACCCGCCCCGGATGAGCCCGAAGCGCTCGATCGCCTGCCGGGCGTAGCTGGAGCAGGTGGGCTGGAAGCGGCAGTTGGCGCCCAGTAGAGGACTTACCATTTTCTGGTAGGCAGTTATCAGGCCAACGACGATCCGACGCGGCAACCGCCTCATCTGAGGTCTCCGACCGCGTCGTCGAGCCATTCCACCAGACGGTCGAAGCCCACTTCGACCACCCGGGGACCGGCGATGATCACATAATCCATGCCTTGCTCCAGGGGAATTCTCATCAACGCGTGCCGGATGCGGCGCTTGGCGCGGTTCCTCCGCACCGCGTTCCCGACGTTGCGACGGACCACGAGACCGACCCTGGTCTGGGCTCCGATCCCGGGGAAGGCCGCCACCGTCACGGCTCCCCGTCGACTACGGGTGCCGTGGGAGAGAACGCGTCGGAAGTCGGTCGCTCGCCGGAGCGATGCGACCTCACGCGGCGAGGCGCTTGCGTCCTTTCCTGCGGCGGGCACTGAGGACAGCCCGGCCGGCACGCGTCTGCATGCGGTGCCGGAATCCATGTCTGCGCTTCCGGCGGCGCACCTTGGGTTGATACGTTCGTTTCATGACAAACTCGGGTAGGTGGACGGGGCGACCGGTGAAGGTTACGGAGGCGTCAGGCCCAATGTCAAAGGCTGGGCACCGAATCGCGCAGGCCCGGTCACGGCTCTCACCGACGTCGCGAAGAAAAACCGTCATCCGCGAAAACCAGGTAAGGCCGGTTCCGGGCCAATTCGCCTTCCCGGCGGTCCAGGAAACCTCTGGCAAAGGCCGCTCTGACCTGGAGGTTTCCCGGCGGTTCATGCTACCGAAACCCGTCGACAAGTCCGATTCTCGCGCTCTTGACGGTCCGGTCCGCCGATCCGCATACTGCCTCGCCATCGAGCAACACCAGTCGGCTCACTTCCCCACCGAGTCTCTGGTCTTGCGCGCCCAGCAACCGAAGCACGTCCGGGATCACCGGTTACCCACAGCTGTGGAATCGGCTGTGGATAACTCGATTTCCGGACCCGACCGAGCCGGAAAGGAGGTTTCTTGGTTCAGGTACGACACTCCACCGACCAGTGGAGCACCTTCACGGACTTCCTGCGTGGCTCCGTCTCCCAGAGCAACTGGCAGGCGTGGTTGAGTCGCCTCGACCACGACGCCAGCGAGGACGAGTTGGTGTTGATCGCTCCGAGTGAGTTCCACTTGGAGTGGATCCGCGAGAAACACGTCGACGCCATCCACGCTGCCGCCCTCGCCGCCTACGGAGACGAGGTCGCCATCCGCTTTCGGGTGGCCGACACGCCACCGATCGTTCACGAACCCGACCCGACGGAGACGAGTCACGCACCTTCCGACACCCCGGGTCTCACCAGCCTGCCGCCCGTCCTCGACTCAGAACCTCCCCGCGAACAGGCCGCGGTCAGCCTCATGGGCCGCTACCGGTTCGACTCTTTCGTCGTGGGCCCTTCCAACCGCTTCGCCTACGCCGCCTCCATGGCCGTGGCCGAACGGCCGGGCATCAACTACAACCCGCTGTTCATCTACGGACCCGCCGGTCTGGGAAAGACCCACCTGCTCAACGCCGTGGGTCATCACACCCGAGAGCTGTACCCCGACCTCTCCGTCCGGTACGTCACCTCCGAGAACTTCCTCAACGACTTCATCGAGTGCATCCGGCGCAAGCGCGTCGACGATTTCAAGCAGCGCTACCGCTCGGTCGACGTGCTCCTATTGGACGACGTGCAGTTCTTCGAGGGCAAGGAGCAGATCCTCGAGGAGTTCTTCCACACCTTCAACGACCTGCATGACGCCGGAAAGCAGATGGTGATCAGCTCCGATCGTCACCCTCGCAACCTGGCGACCCTGGAAGACCGACTCCGGAGCCGATTCGAGTGGGGCTTGCTGACCGATATCCAGCCGCCCGACGTCGAGACGCGCCTGGCCATCCTGAGGCGAAACGCCGAGACGGCGCCGCGTCCGGTCCCGATAGAGGTCCTCGAATTCATCGCCGGCCTCGTTTCGGACAACATCCGGGAACTGGAAGGTGCCCTGACCCGGGTCACCGCCTACGCCAAGCTCACCGATGGCGAGATCGACCTCGAGATGACCCGCAGCGTCCTCCAGGACCTGCTCCCAGGTCATCACGCCAAGGCACTGACCGCCGAAGACATCATCCGGGCTTCCGCCAACGCCTTCGGCTTCGCCGTCGAAGAGGTCACAGGGAAGAGCCGACGTCAACCATTGGTTCGCTGCCGTCAGGTGGCGATGTACCTGTGCCGGGAGCTCACCGACCTCTCGCTGCCGAAGATCGGTGCCCAGTTCGGCGGTCGAGACCACACGACGGTCATGCATTCCATCGACAAGGTCACCAGCCTGCTCCAGACCGACCGGGAGGTGTTCGACAAGGTGACTCACCTCTCCCAGGAACTTCGGGGATGCTGAGGACGAACCTGTTGAAAGTGGCGGCGGTCTTCCACAAGCTGGACGTCATCCCGAGGTCGCATGTGGAATGCCTCGCGAGTTGTCCACCGCGGAGCCAGCTCCGATGAGGGCGCAACGAAGGGAATCTTCTACGATCATCCACAATCCACAGGCCCTACTACGGCTACCAATTCGAGATATCAAGACAGTAGGAAGAACAGAAGGGAAAACACCCTGTGAGAATCCGAGCTGAACGGGACGACCTGGCGGACATCTTCAGCCGGGCCAACCGAGCCATCGGGACCCGCACTGCGATCCCTGTTCTCCAGGGCCTCCTGTGTGAGGTGACCGGATCGAATCTCTGGGTGACGGGAACCGATCACGAGATGACGGTTCGGGCCTCCACCGAGGTGGAGGTGATGGAGGAGGGTCGGGCGGTGATTCCGGGCCGTCTCCTGGCCGATGCGGTTCGGAGGATGCCGGCCGGGCCTGTGACGATCGGCTCCACCGACGGCGAGGTCGAGATCGTCGGCAAAGGGCCGCGCTTTTCGATCCGACCCCTCAATGTCGAGGACTTCCCCCAGATCAGTGACACGACGGGTGAAGGGGTGGAGGTCGACGGCGAGGAACTGGCGGCGGCGATCAACCAGGTGGTCGTGGCGGCTTCGACCGATACGGCTCGTCCCATCCTGACGGGTGTCTTGTTCGAATCCTCGCCCGAGGGTCTGCGCATGGTCGCCACCGACTCGTATCGTCTGGCGGTCAGGGACCTGGCGGGAGTAGGACTGGAAGGAACCGGCCTGGTGCCGGCTCGAGGCCTGCGGGAACTGCCCCGCACCATCGGGGCCGCCAAGGTGACCGCTCGACTGGGAGACCGAGAGGCGGTCTTCTCGTCGGAGCGAGGCACCCTCCGCTTGCGGTTGATAGAGGGATCCTTCCCGAAGTACCGGTCGCTGCTGCCGGACAGCTACCCGAACCAGGTGATCGTGAAGCGAGAGGATGTGTTGGAAGCCCTCGGCCGCGTGTCGTTGGTCGCCGAAGATCACATTCCGGTGAGGCTGAAGCTGACGGAAGGGGGAGTCGAGGTGAGTGTCAGCCGCCAGGACGTCGGTGGCGAAACCGAGCACATCCCTGGCACCTACACGGGCGCCGACGAGGAGGTCAGCGTCGCCTTCAACCCTCGATATCTGGCCGACGGGGTTTCAGCCGTAGAAGGAGAGAACGTGCGGATCCAGGTGATCGACGGGGTACGGGCGAGCGTGGTCGACGGGGGAGAAGGGGACCACTTCAGCTACCTGCTCATGCCCGTTCGCGTCTGAGTGCGCGTCGACTGGCTGGAACTGATCGACTTCCGGTCCTACCGGCGGCTCGAGTGGCGGCCGGATCCCGGAGTCAATTTGCTGGTTGGACCCAACGGCGCCGGCAAGACCAACCTGCTGGAGGCCGTCTCTTATCTCGCCAGCCTCAGATCTTTTCGGGGGGTCGGGGACGAGGGACTGGTGAACGACGAGGCCGATGTGGCCTACCTCAGAGCCGGAATCCGACGTCCACCGGACGACGACGAGAGTTCCATCGAGATCGAGGTTCCTCGCCGGGGGAGCCGGCGGACCCAAATCAACCGCCAAAGGTTGCGCCGTACCACCGATCTACTGGAAGTGCTGCGTGTCGTCACTTTCCTTCCGGAGGACCTGGACATCGTCAAGCGTGGCCCTGCTCGGAGGAGAGACGTGATCGACGAAGCGGCTACCCATCTCCGGCCGGCGGCGGCGGCGGATCTGGCTGAGTACGAGCGCGCCCTTCGCCAGAGGAATGCCTTCCTGAAGATGGGCGCTCCGGATGAGGTGACGCTGGACGTCTGGGACGAGAGATTGTCACAGGCTGGTGGCAGGGTGATGGCCAGGAGGGCAACTGCCATGTCCGAGTTGGCACCCTACATAGAAGAGGCCTATCGAGCGGTCAGTGGAACGGAGGCTCGACTGTCCTTTGCCTACCAGAGTGAATGGGGAGCCTCCACCGATCCGACCGTCACGGCCGGTGACCAGGCCGGGATGCTGGCGGCTGCGATCGCCGCCCATCGCCGTCACGACGTCGAACGCCGGGTCACATCGGTCGGACCCCACCGGGACGACCCGATGCTGATGCTCGACGGCCACGACGTCCGGGTCCATGGCTCCCAGGGCGAACAGCGAACGAGTGCACTCGCCCTGAGGCTGGCGCTGCATCGCTCGGTGACCGACCGGATCGGTTCTGCTCCGGTGCTTCTGCTCGACGACGTGTTCAGTGAGCTGGATGAGGGACGAGCCGAACGCCTGGCGGTGTCGCTGCCGCCGGCTCAGACCTTCATCTCGTCCGCCCGGCCAGAGGACGTGCCGATCCGGGGCCGCCGGTGGGACGTGGGTGCGGGACGGCTCGAGGAGGCAACGGCGTGATTCCGCTCGATCAGGCGATCGAAGCCACCCTCGAGAAGCTCGGCCTGCGTCAACCCGTGATGATGATGGAACTCAGTCGGGAATGGGACGAGTTCGCCGGCTCTCCGTGGGCGGGTGTTTCCCGGCCCCTGTACCTGCAACGAGGCGTCCTCTTCGTCGAAGTCCTGAGCCCTCCTGCTCTCGGATTCCTGCGATATGGAGTGGGCGATCTCGAACGGAGATTGGCGGAGAAATTCGGGTCCGACAACGTCCGCTCGGTGGAGTTGCGTGCCGCTCCACGACGACCGGGAAAGGTATTCTGAGAGTGGCAAAACCCCAGGTCCGCCCTGCGATTGGCTTGGGAACGAAGCCCGACTCCAGTAGACTTACACATGTGTAAATCGCCCCTGCACGGACATGCCTCGTTTCGCGTGTGTCCGTGTTGCCAGGTCTCTCGAGGAGTTCAGTGACGGCCACGCGCGACACATATGCAGCCAAAGACATCACCGTTCTCGAAGGTCTCGAGGCGGTCCGCCTCCGTCCGGGGATGTACATCGGTACCACCGGCCCGAGAGGGCTCCACCATCTCATCTGGGAGGTGGTGGACAACTCGGTGGACGAGGCGATGGCTGGCTTCGCCACGCGCATCGAGGTCACCCTGCGCGCCGACGGAGGCGTACAAGTGGTCGACAACGGTCGTGGCATTCCCATCGACAAGGTGGACAAGACCCAGCTCTCCGGTCTGACCACCGTTCTCACGACCCTGCACGCTGGCGGCAAGTTCCAGCAAGGCGCCTACCAGGTGTCTGGTGGTCTCCACGGGGTGGGTGTGTCGGTCGTGAACGCACTCTCGGAGCGGCTCGAGGCCGAGGTCCGCAATTCGGGTCACATCTGGACCCAGTCGTTCAAGCGAGGTGCCCCCGAGACCAAGAACCCCAAGAAGGGGGCAGCGGTCAAGAAGACCGGCACCAGCATCACCTTCTGGCCGGATCCGGAGGTGTTCACCGAGACGATCACCTTCGATTACGAGACGGTGGCGGCGCGCCTACGGGAGATGGCCTTCCTCAATCGAGGCCTCGAGATCGTTCTGACCGACGAGCGTGGCGACGAGCCCGTGACCCAGACCTTCCTCTACAAGGGCGGCCTGATCGATTTCGTCAAGCACCTGAACACGAAGAAGGAGCCGCTCCACGCCCACATCATCGACATCGTGGACTCGAACGACGAGGGCGAGCTCGAAGTCGCGATGCAGTGGACCACCTCCTACAACGAGTCGGTCCTCTCTTTCGCCAACACGATCAACACCCACGAAGGCGGCACCCACGAGGAAGGCTTCCGCAAGGCTCTGACGAAGGCCATCAACGACTTCGCCCGTTCCAAGAATCTCCTGAAGGAAAAGGACCCCAACCTGACGGGGGAGGACGTCCGCGAGGGTCTGACCGCGGTCGTGTCCGTACGCGTCCGTCAACCCCAGTTCGAGGGCCAGACCAAGACCAAGCTCGGCAACACCGAGATCCGCTCGTATGTCGAGAAGGTCCTCAACCGCAAGCTACCCGAGTGGCTGGAGCGATACAGCCCCGAGGCGCGACGGATCGTCGAGAAGTCGGTCAACGCCGCCCGGGCACGAGAAGCGGCCCGCAAGGCACGCGAGCTCACGCGGCGCAAGTCGGGTCTCGAGTCGGGCGGGTTGCCCGACAAGCTGGCCGACTGCTCGTCGCGTGACCCGGAGGAATCCGAGCTGTTCATCGTGGAGGGCAATTCGGCCGCCGGACCCGCCAAGCAGGCCCGCGACTCGGAACGCCAGGCGATCCTTCCTATCCGCGGGAAGATCCTCAACGTCGAGAAGGCTCGCCTGGCCAAGGCACTCCAGAATGCCGAGGTGCAGGACATCATCACGGCCCTGGGCACGGGAATCGGAGACGATTTCGACATCAGCAAGGTCCGCTACCACAAAGTGGTCCTGCTGGCCGACGCCGATGTCGACGGTGCCCACATCCGCACTTTGCTGCTGACCCTCTTCTTCCGGCATATGCGGGGCCTGATCGAAGCCGGCTACATGTACATCGCCCAGCCGCCTCTCTACCGGGTGAAGGTCGGATCCAAGGTCCACTACCTGCGTGACGAGGCCGAGCTCCGTGAGTTCCAGAAGGACCATCCCAAGGTCAAGCCCACCCGATTCAAGGGCCTGGGCGAGATGAACGCCCGGGAGTTGTGGGAGACGACCATGAACCCCGAAACCCGCACACTCCTGCGGGTGGACATGGAGGATGCGGCCCGAGCCGAGGAGATCGTCTCCACGCTGATGGGTGATGACGTGGCCGACCGCAAGGCCTTCATCCAGCAGAACGCCTCCGACGTGCGGTTCCTCGACATATGAGGGGCCACGCCGGGGCAATGCCACTTCCGACTTCCGATTCGATGCACCATGACCACTGAAGAACACGTCCCATACGACGATCTCGAGCTCGTAGACGAGATGGAGCAGAGCTTCATCGACTACGCCATGTCGGTGATCGTCTCCCGGGCCCTGCCCGATGTCCGCGACGGCCTCAAACCCGTCCAGCGGCGGATCATCTACTCGATGTTCGAGAACAACATCGGCCCCACGACCGCCCATCGCAAGTGCTCGAAGGTGGTCGGCGACGTGATGGGCAACTACCACCCTCACGGTGATCAGGCCATCTATGACGCCCTCGTCCGCATGGGCCAGGACTTCTCGATGCGGCATCTGCTGATCGACCCGCAGGGCAACTTCGGCACCCCCGACGACCCTCCGGGCGCCCAGCGCTACACGGAGTGCCGTCTGACCCGACTCGCCATGCAGCTGCTCGAAGGGATCCGTGAGGACACGGTCGACTTCGAGGACAACTACTCGGGGGAGATGCAGCAGCCGACGGTGTTGCCGGCTCGCTTCCCCAACCTCCTGGTCAACGGCAGCCAGGGCATCGCGGTGGGCATGGCCACCAACATCCCGCCGCACAACCTGGGGGAGGTGATCGACGCCTGCCTCCACATGCTGGAACACCCCGATGCCACTGCAGAGGACTTGATGGAGTTCATCCAGGGCCCGGATTTCCCGACCGGTGGATTCCTCGTGGGCAGGGCAGGCATTCGGGACGCCCTCACCACCGGCCGCGGCTCGGTGAAGGTGCGGGCTGCCTGTGACGTCCAAGAGATCCGAAAGGGCCGCACGGCCATCATCGTCACCCAGCTGCCGTACCAGGTGTCTATCGAGCGGATCGTCTCCAAGATCAAAGATCTGGTCGAGTCCAAGCGCCTGACCGGCATCGCCGAGGTGCGCAACGAGTCCTCGGACCGGGTGGGAACCCGCCTGGTCATCGAGCTGAAGCAGAACGCCGTTCCCCAGGTAGTGCTCAACCAGCTCTACAAGCTGACTCCGCTCCAGGACAGCTTCGGCTACAACATGGTGTCGCTGGTCGACGGTGTTCCCCGGACGCTGAACGTGGCCGAGATGGTCGGCTACTACCTCGACCACCAGATGGAGGTCATCGAGCGGCGGACCCGGTTCAGGCTCGATGAGGCCGAGAAGCGGGCACACATCCTCGAGGGCCTCATCATCGCCGTCGACAACATCGACGAGGTCATCCGCATCATCCGCGGGTCGGCCGACACCGGCGCCGCCCGCACCGCTCTCATCGAGCGCTTCGAATTGTCGGAGATCCAGGCCAACGCCATCCTCGACATGCCCCTCCGGCG
>DATGPZ010000158.1:0-8659 GCA_035304485.1 Acidimicrobiia bacterium
GTGCAGCCGTGGTGTCGGCGGAACCGTCGTCACCACAGGCGGCGAGCACCATCGCCAACGCCGCTACGAGAGCGAACAGGCGCAAGTGTTTCTTCACATTTTCCTCCGTTCGTGGATACCGGGGCGAGTCGATAGTCCCCGCCCCGTTGGCCGGATGGTAGCGGTCACCCATCGATCTGGTAGAGCCGAACGGCCCTATGGATCTAGCGGTCGCCCGCCACTTCGACCGCTCCAGGAGAGCGGCGGGCGTGGAGGCGAGCGCCCCCGATTCCACCCGCCACCACCCCGATTATCGGAAGCGTCAGGACCAGTCCATTGAGGCCTTCCTCGTCGGCGATGCCCACCGCCGCCAGCAGACCCAATCCTGCGCACACGCCGATCACGGCCAGGACCGGCCGCCACCAGGGTGGAGCGGGCCGTCCATCGGGTCCGGGTCGTTCGTAGCGAGAGAAAGCCGCCACCAGGGCGGCGGTGACGACACCTACGGCGAGGAACCAAACCGGTCGGCTGAGCCACCAGATCGCGCTCAGTGGCTCGATCCCGAGGCCGGCACCACCTGCCAGCAACGACAGGCCGATCGCGATGACCATCGCAGTCAAATGCCACAGGTAGAGAGTCATGATCTGCACGTTGACGGCCACCACCAGCCGCCACGGGTTCTTGCGGGCGAGGAACCGTCGCAGTGGTTGCTCGAGCGCGAGTATGACGCCGGCTTGGAAGATGCCGAGAGCCGCCAGTGTCACTCGGGGCGGATAGGAGTTGGCCACCTCGGCCGTGTCGAGACCCACCATCGCCACCGGGTAGGGACCAGCCCAGACCAAGACGAGGACGACGACGAACCCCGCGGCGGCTAGCCACAGTCGCCGTGCCGGACCGCCGAGGCGGCCGTCCAGCCAGGCATATCCGAGTTGGTGGACGGTTCCCCACACGAAGACGTAGTTGAGGAACCCGACTGCGACCCAACCGGCGCCGAGGGCGGCCAGATCGGCCAGTCCGGCCAACACCACACCGGCAGCGACCGACCACCACCCGTATCGCTCCCACAGCCACAGGGTCAGGGGCGCGATCGTGACGATCACGACGTATGCAGCCAGGAACCAGGTCGGAACCAACGCCACCCGAGAGGCGAGTTGGAGGATCTGCCAGTCGAGTCCGGCTCTGAGGCCGATCCATCCTCCGACTCCCCATACGATCAGCAGCGGGACGACCGGAAGCACCAGACGCCTCAGACGTGACCTGAGCCACAGGCCGTAGCCGTCACCCCGCCGTCGTGCCGACCGCCACGAGCGGCCGTTGGCGTAGCCGCCGACCACGAAGAAGACCGGCATCACCTGCAAGACCCAGGTGAGCGGGTGGGTCCATCGGGTCAACTCGAGAACATGACCGGGAACGAGTTCACCATCGACGACCGTCACCGCTGCCATGAGCCAGTGACCGAAGACCACCACGAGGATCGAGGCGGCCCGGAGGGCGTCCACGGCGCGGTTTCGATCCGGTGGTGTGGAGTCGGCCAGGCGGGCGATAGAAGCGAGCAAGCCCATGTCGACTCCGGTCTAACAGATCCCGGCGCCGCGGCCCAGCGTCAGCGGATGCGCGGGTCGACCCGGAAGGTGGGTGTCTCGGGCGTCAAGGGAACGATCTCCTGGAGGCCACCCCACTCCCAGTGCCAGGGCTCCTGGGTGGATCGGCCACAACGCGCCCAAGACGGGTGGACCCATCCGTAGCGCTCGCCGTTCTCTTGCAGCCAGGCGAATGCTGCATCACCGCACGACAGCACCCGTCGACCCGTGCCGAAGTCGATGGCCCTGCCCCAGCCATGGTTGGACCGCCCAGGGCGGGCGATCGGTGGGCCCGAGCAGGCACGATTCCGTTCGACCCGGATGACTTCCTTCTCGCCGGTCGTCGGGTCGACCTTGGTCACTTCCTCTTCCACGACAGGACAGCGCCGCTCGTAGGCGGCCGCCTGGGTCTTGAGCGACCGATAGCACTCTTGCGGATACAGGCTGACTCCGTCCGCCCGAGCTTCCTCCAGCATCAAGGACAGGGTGTAGGCGGCGTCACGCTCGAGGACGCAACCCTCCACTTCCATCATCCGAAAGCTCGGCATGTCGCCGTTGCGATAACCCGCGTCGCGCAGGTCCTGGACGAAGGCATCCTCGGTGATGGGGCCCAAATCGTCGTCACCCACGGATGCCTGCACGGGGACGGCGACGAGCGCCACTAGAGCTAGCGCTACCACCCACCTGTAAACGGACACAGATCCGGACTCCCTGGACTCGGCGATTGTATCCGCACTCCATCGGCCGGCGAGCCAGATGGCTTGAGTCCCCAGTCCTGATTTCGGATAGGTCTTCCGCCATACGCGAGACGGCACGGACCCAAAGAGAAAGGAGCCGGCTACCGCCGGCTCCTTTCACACTGGCTCGACGATCGAGGTCAGGCCTTGTCCTGGCTCGCCATCTCGACCTGGGCGGAGTCCTCGGGCGCAGGGAACGACTCGAACGTCAACTCACCCGCGTCCTGGTCCACACCCACGAGGATCGTGCTGTTTGGCTCGAACTCGCCCAGTAGCACCCGCTCTGACAGCGGATCCTCCAGGTAACGCTGGATGGCCCTCCGCAGAGGTCGAGCACCCAACTCGGGGTCGTAACCCCGGCTGCCGAGGAACTCCTTGGCGGCGTCGGTCAGGACCAGGTCCAGGTGCTGGGCGCTGAGCTGCTCATGCACCCGGGCGAGCAGCAGGTCGACGATCTGCTTGATCTCGTCCACGGTCAACTCGTGGAAGACGATGATCTCATCGAGTCGGTTGAGGAACTCGGGACGGAAGTGGCGCTTGAGCTCCTCCGTCACCTTCTCCTTCATCTTCTCGTAATTCATCGTCTCGTCGTCGACCTGGAACCCGACCGCCTTCTTGCGAAGGTCGCGGGTCCCGAGGTTGGACGTCATGATGATGACCGTGTTCTTGAAGTCGACCGTGCGTCCCTGGGCGTCCGTGAGTCGGCCGTCCTCCAGGATCTGGAGGAGCGTATTGAACACGTCAGGGTGGGCCTTCTCGATCTCGTCGAACAAGACCACCGAGAAGGGCTTGCGACGCACCGCTTCGGTGAGCTGGCCGCCCTCGTCGTAGCCCACGTAGCCCGGAGGAGAGCCGACCAGACGGCTGACCGTGTGCTTCTCCATGTACTCGGACATGTCGAGCTGGATCAGGGCGTCTTCCTGACCGAACAGGAACTGCGCCAGCGCCTTGGCGGTCTCGGTCTTCCCGACCCCGGAGGGGCCCAGGAATATGAACGATCCAGCCGGGCGCCGCGGGTCCTTGAGACCGGCCCGGGTGCGGCGGATGGCCTTGGACACGGCGGTGATGGCGTCGTGCTGGCCGATGATCCGCCGATGCAGTTCGTCCTCCATGTGGACGAGTCGGGCGGTCTCTTCCTCGGTGAGTCGATGGACGGGGATGCCGGTCCACTGGGCGAGGACCTGGGCGATCTCCTCTTCGTCGATGACCCATGACATCTCTTCGCCGGCCGCCGCCAGAGCCTGCTCGGCCGAGGCGCGGTCGGAGAGCAAGAGCCTTTCCTCGTCACGCAACTGGGCGGCCCGCTCGAACTGCTCGCCGGCAACGGCGTCGCTCTTCTTGCGCCGCACCTCCGCCAGCTTGCGGTCGATCTCGCTCATCTCGGGGTTGGGCGCGGTCCGGTAGATCCGCATCCGCGAACCCGCCTCGTCGATGAGGTCGATGGCCTTGTCGGGCAGGAACCGGTCGGAGATGTAGCGGTCGGCCAGATTGGCGGCGGACACGATCGCCTGATCGGTGAAGCGGACCGAATGATGCTCCTCGTACCGATCCTTGAGACCCATCAGGATCTTGACGGTGTCGGAAACCGAAGGCTCGCCCACCTGGATGGGCTGGAAACGCCGCTCCAACGCGGAGTCCTTCTCGAGGTACTTGCGGTACTCCTCGAGGGTCGTGGCGCCCACCGTCTGCAACTCGCCCCGAGCCAGCATCGGCTTGAGGATGGAGGCGGCATCGATGGCGCCCTCAGCGGCTCCGGCACCGACCAGCGTGTGGATCTCGTCGATGAAGAGGATGATGTCGCCGCGGTTGCCGATCTCCTTCAAGACCTTCTTGAGGCGCTCCTCGAAGTCGCCGCGATAACGGGACCCAGCCACCAGGGCACCCAAATCGAGCGTGTACAGGTTCTTGCCCTGCAAGGTCTCGGGGACCTCGTTGGCGACGATCTTCTGGGCGAGGCCCTCCACGATGGCGGTCTTGCCCACGCCGGGCTCCCCGATGAGCACGGGGTTGTTCTTGGTCCGACGGGAGAGGACCTGCATGACCCGGTCGATCTCGGTGGAACGGCCGATCACCGGGTCGAGCTTTCCTTCCCGGGCCATCTGAGTCAGGTTGCGACCGAACTGATCGAGCACCGTGGACCCAGTCGAGCTGGACTC
This sequence comes from Acidimicrobiia bacterium, assembly GCA_035304485.1. Taxonomy (GTDB): domain Bacteria; phylum Actinomycetota; class Acidimicrobiia; order Spongiisociales; family ZC4RG35; genus ZC4RG17. Next base: position 4,453 of record DATGPZ010000158.1, read on the forward strand.
ACGACCACCGGATCCGGCCGGCGACCCAGAGGCACCCGAAGGCTGTTCTTCGGATGATCCGGGCCCCGACAGGAGCTGGATGACGGACTGACGCACCTTCTGCAGCTCGGCTCCGAGCTGCTGGAGGACCTGGGCGGCGACACCTTCGCCCTCTCGGATCAAGCCGAGAAGGAGGTGTTCGGTGCCGATGTAGTTGTGGCCGAGTTGGAGGGCTTCACGCAGGCTCAGCTCCAACACCTTCTTGGCCCGTGGCGTGAAGGGGATGTGACCGGTCGGCGCTTGCTGGCCGGGGCCGATGATCTTGACGACCTCATCCCGGACCGAATCGAGGCCGATGCCGAGCGACTCCATCGCCTTGGCGGCGATGCCTTCCCCCTCGTTCAGAAGACCGAGGAGGATGTGCTCGGTCCCTATGTAATTGTGGTTCAGTAGACGAGCTTCTTCCTGGGCCAGGACTACGACCCGGCGGGCTCGGTCTGTGAAACGCTCAAACAAGTCAAGCCTCCCTGGCAGAGGTCGGAACCGTATTGTACCCCCTCGGGGTGGTACCTCCACGGTATGGCATAGGGCTTCAGATGCATGTTCCTTGTAGCCGTGTCATGTACAACAAAACCCATCTCTCCAAACTTCCCGGAATCGGCGGATTCTGAGTCGGAAGTCGGAAGACGGAAGACGGAAGTCGGCCTCATGATCTGGGCCGACCGACGCTTCTCCCACCACCGTCGACGTCGTTCGGCATATCCGGCTGAAGGAGTCCTTACCCCGCGAACGGCGTGTCCGTCGCTCGAGCCTCACCGACGGGACGAACCTCTAGCCACCACCGAGACGAAGGCCGATCCAAGACGAAGCCCCACGACGACGGCACCCGCGTCGACCGAAACGGGCCAAGGGCGCGACCCGCGATCAGAAGAGTCGCCACCTCCGACTTCCGACTTCCGACGACTCCGAATCGCGAGGTAGGCGCTGGGATCGATACGATGGACGCCAATGGACGACTTGCGCTCCCTCATCACTGACGAGCAGATCTGGCAGGACCTCGAACGTGCCGAGTCCCTTCTCCTCGAAGCCGTCGTCTCCGAAGACGACTACCTGACGAAGATCGCCCAGCATCTCCTGCTCGCCGGTGGGAAGCGGTTCCGTCCTCTGCTCGCCCTGTTGTCGGCCCGCTTCGGGGATGCGGACGACGATCGCCGCCTCCACGCCGGCGTGGCCGTCGAGTTGATCCATGTCGGCAGCCTCTACCACGACGACGTGATCGACCAGGCCGACACCCGCAGGGGGGCACCGTCGGTGAACGCCAACTGGTCGAACACGGTGGCGATCCTCGCCGGTGACTTCCTGATGGCCCGGGCCTCGGAGGTGGCGGCCACCCATCTGTCACAAGAATCCGTTCGTCTCCTGGCGGCGACGTACGCCGAACTGGTGGAGGGCCAGACCCGGGAGCTGCAGTTGGTCGACAGCCTCACCCATCCCGTTTCGGCCTACGAGAAGGTGATCGGCGGAAAGACGGCGTCTCTGATCCGCACGTCTGCCCGACTGGGGGCGATGGCGGCCGACGCCATGCCCGCGGTGGTGGAGGCGCTCTCGAACTGGTCGTGGGAGCTCGGAATGGTGTTCCAGATCGTCGACGATGCCCTCGACCTGGTCGGAACCGAGGCCACGCTCGGAAAACCGGCCGGATCGGACATCCGTGAGGGAACGTTCACCCAGGCGGTCCTCGAGGCGGCTCAGGGTCCGACGGGCGAGCGGATCCACTCCCTGCTCGACCGGCCTCGTCCTTATCCGGACGAGAACGTACGGGAGGTGATCGACCTGGTCCGCTCGGGTGGTTACGTGGACCGGGTTCTCGAAGGTGCCTTGGAACGGGCCGACCGAGCCCGGGAGGCACTCGAGACCCTGCCGGAGAGCAGCACGCGGCACGTCCTCTCCAAGCTGGGCGAGTATCTGGTGAACCGCGTAGAAGTCGTCCGCGCCACCTGAGAGTTCCACTCGATCACGATTCGTTCAGTCCGAAGACTCGCTCGGACGGTTCCGCATGGTCGGGAACAGGATCACGTCTCGAATGTGGGCCTGGTCGGTGAGCAGCATGACCAAACGGTCGACTCCGATGCCGAGACCACCAGTCGGGGGCATTCCGTACTCGAGCGCCGTGATGAAGTCCTCGTCGAGCGGATGGGCCTCGTCGTCTCCGGCTTCGCGGGCGGCCAGTTGCTGTTCGAAGCGACGACGCTGATCGATCGGATCGTTCAGTTCGGTGAAGGCGTTGGCGTATTCCGATCCGGCGATGAACAGTTCGAACCGGTCGGTCAGCCTGGGATCCTCCCGGTTGCGGGCGGCGAGCGGGGAGACTTCGGTCGGGTAGTGGGTGACGAACGTGGGTTGCCAGAGGGTCGCCTCCCCCACCTCTTCGAACAGCTCGAAGACGATCTTCCCCGGACCCCACCCCGCCTCGGGCGTGACACCATGCCGGGTCGCCAAGTCCGAGAGATCCGCCCGATCGAACGAAATCTCTTCCCCGACCGCCTCCGACACGACCTCCAGCATGGTTCGGCGCTTGTAGGGCGGAGTCAGGTCGATCTCCCGGCCCTGATACTGGATGACGGTCGACCCCACCGTCTCCTGAGCGACCGCCGAGAACACCGCTTCGACGAGCTCCATGATGTCGTTGAAGTCGGCGAAGGCCTCGTAGGACTCCAGCATCGTGAACTCGGGGTTGTGGGTGGAGTCGATCCCCTCGTTGCGGAAGATCCGCCCGATCTCGAACACCTTCTCCAGGCCGCCCACGACCAGGCGCTTGAGGTACAACTCGGTAGCGATACGGAGATACATGTCCTGGTCGAGGGCGTTGTGGTATGTCCGGAACGGCCGGGCGGTGGCGCCCGTCGCCTGGGGCAGGAGCACCGGTGTCTCGACTTCGACATAACCGCGGGATTCGAACTGCCGGCGCAGCTCGGACACGATCGCCGACCGGGTCAGTGCGACCCGAGTCGACTCTGGGTTGGCGATCAGGTCCAGGTAACGCTGTCGGGAGCGAGCCTCGATGTCGGTGAGGCCATGCCACTTGTCCGGGAGGGGACGCAGTGACTTCTGGAGGATGACCACATCCCCCGGTTTGACGGACAACTCGCCCTTCTTGGTGGTGACGATCGTTCCCCGGGCACCGACCCAGTCCCCGAGGTCGATCTCGACGGCGGCGGCGAAGGCCTCCTCCCCCACCGTACCCGACTCGATGAACAGCTGGATCGTCCCGGTTACGTCCCGGATGGTCAGAAACAGGAGCTTTCCGAACGACCGCCGGAGCATGACCCGCCCGGCGACCGAGACCTCCACATCGGTCTGCTCGCCGGCTCCCAGATCGGCGAACCGCTCATGGAGTTCGGCCGCCCGGTGGCTCCGCTCGTAGCGAACCGGCAGACCTTCGCGCTGCAGTCTCTCGTAGTGCTCGAGGCGCCCTGCCACCAGAGGATCCGGGGGTTGGCTCACGGCGCGTTCTCCGCTGCCTCGCCGGCCGCCTCGACCTCCTCCTCGATCGCCTCCTCCCGTCGGGTGATGAGCAAGACGGCGGCGGCACCCACCGCCGCCAGGAGAACAGGAATCAAGACGTCTCCCGAAGGTGCCGCGAGGCTGGTGCCCCCCGTCCCGTCGGGCCAGGGCCAGAGAACCCGAAGCGAACCGGCCATGAGACCGACCAGAGCCGCCAGGACGGTGTCCGGATACCGCTCGAGCAACATGTTCAACAACGTCGAAAACGACGCCAGCCCTACGACGATCCCCACGAGGACGAGGGCCAGGTCTACGAAGTTCCGGTCGTTCACCGCCGACAACACCGGCTGATACATCCCCAACATCAAGAGGATGAAGGAACCGGAGATCCCCGGCAGGATCATGGCGCAGATGGCGAGTGCCCCTCCACCGAGGAACATCCACCACGACGGATCATCGACGGTGCCGGCGCTGAAACCGAGCCCCCAAAACGTCACGGCCGCCGTCGCGACCAGCACCCCGATCCGGAGCGCGTCACGTCGACCGATGAGTCGCCAGGCGACAACGATCGAACCCGCAACCAAGCCGAAGAACAGGCCGGCCATACGAATGGGATGGTTCTCGAGCAGGGACTCGATCAGGTGGGAAAGCGCGGCCACCGCGGCGAGAATCCCGATCACGAGTGGGATGAAGAACGCCCATTCGACCTTCTTCAACCGGTCCA
>DATGPZ010000159.1:0-10196 GCA_035304485.1 Acidimicrobiia bacterium
ACCGGCCAGGACATCGAGAAGGTGCGGGCCGATACCGATCGTGATCGCTGGATGACCGCCGAGCAAGCTGTCGAATACGGATTGGTGGATCGCGTCCTCTCGCCCGCGTCAGTCCCCGCCGGTCTCGGCTGAAGTCGGAAGCCGGCGCCGCTTGAACTGGAACAGGCGAGCGAACCCTGCACCGTTTCCTGAGGGAAAACCGGCAAATCGGCAGAAACCAGACAGATGAAACCCCGGCTACCACCCCGGCGCGGCACCGGAAATCGCCCAACCGCGCCAGGAGACACCGCAAGACCCGCTTCCGACTTCCGTCTTCCGTCTTCCGTCTTCCGACTCACCGTCTGTCACAGCTGTGTCGTAGGGTCGAGATGCCGAGGGAGGTCGGATGCGAGGTATCCATGGGCATCACGACCATCAAAGGAGAGATCGGCGAGGCGATGGTGATCGCCGATCTACGCAAGCGAGGCTTCGGAGTGGCGATCCCGTTCGGCCACGACGTGCCGTTCGATGTGATCCTGTATCGCAAGGAGACCGGCATGCTCGAGCGGGTCCAGGTCAAGTACACCGGATCCGACGGCAAGGTCGTAGTCGTCAAGAATCAGTCGAATTCGGATTGGGTCCGTTATGCCTACACAGCTGACCAAGTCGATTGGATCGCCGTCTACGACGCCACCACGGACCGGTGCTATTACGTGCACTCATCAGAGTTCGACGGAATGTGGAGCCTGAACCTCCGCCTGCAACCGCCGGCGAACAATCAGAAACGGTTCATTCGCTGGGCAGATGACTATCTGGAACCGCAGCCCGATCGGAATCGGGCACCGGCATACCCACGACTACCATTCCGGGTTCCGCCGGAGTAGCTCAGGGGTAGAGCAACCGCCTCGTAAGCGGTAGGCCAGGGGTTCAAATCCCCTCTCCGGCTCTGTGGCAGACCAGGCCAACTTCGAACGGGACGCCATGCCCTATGCCGGCCAGCTCTATGCGGCGGCGATGCGGATGGCCCGAAACCCGGCCGACGCCGAAGACCTGGTCCAGGAGACGATGCTGAAGGCGTACCGCGCCTACGACACGTTCACCGAGGGGACCAACCTGAAGGCGTGGCTCTACCGCATCCTCACCAACACCTACATCAACCGGTATCGCAAAGCCCAGCGTCGACCCAACGAGACCGACCTGGGTGAGGTCGAAGACCTCTATCTGTACCGGCGGATCGGGTCGGAGGATGCGGCCGAGATGTCGCGCTCGGCCGAGGACCAGCTACTCGAGGGTCTGGTCGAGTCGGACATAAAAGAGGCTGTGGAGGCCCTGCCAGAGCATTTTCGACTACCCGTTCTCCTCGCCGACCTCGAGGGCTTCTCCTACAAGGAGATAGCCGAGATCCTCGATATCCCGATCGGGACGGTCATGTCTCGTCTCCATCGTGGAAGAAAGCAGCTCCAGCGAGCGTTGTGGGAATTTGCAAGGCAGCGTGGACTCGTGCCAGAGGGAGCCGAAACGCCGTGAAGAGAGCATGCGACCAAGCGCTCGCCGAGATATATCTCTACCTGGATCGCGAGCTGACTTGGTGGAGGCGTAGGCAGATACGCCGGCACCTGGCCGAGTGTCCCCCTTGCCTCGAGGGCTATGCCTTCGAACGTCGGCTCAAGATCGTTGTTCGGGAGTGTCTGGCCGAAGAGGTGCCAGAGGAGTTCTTGATCCGCCTCAACGAGGCCATCCAGCGCGAGCGGTACCGTCAGGTCTAGCCCCGGGTTCTTGAGCGCTCACCGGCATTGGTAGTGTGACCCCGACATGTCATCGCTCCGTCGACTCTTGCCTCTCGTTGTCCTGTTGGTCCTGGCTGTCGCCCTGCCTGCTCTAGCTGCCGACGAGCAGACCGAGACCACGGCTGAGACGACGGAGACCACGGTGGCATCCGAAGGCGGTACCGAGACGACAGTGGCGTCCGAGAGCTCGGGCCAGGTTCCTCCTCCAGCCGTCACCGTCCCGCCCACGGCGGCCGAGGAGGAGACCCCTGATTGGACGTACCGCTACCTGATCCCGACGCTGATCGCACTCGCCGTCCTGGTCGTGATCATCACGACCGTCCAGTACTTCCTCCGCGTAGTGCGTAATCGCTACAAAGTCGTCGAGTGACAGCCCCGTCCCCACTCTCAGGCCGGCTGGCGGCGAGAGTGGCGGGTTCCCACCCCCTGGCCGGGACTTACGTCCTGGACCGACTCGTCGAGGAGATGGAGCAGGTGACTCCACGGGCCTCGGAGATGGTGACCGAAGCGACCCGTCTTCCGGCTCCGGAAGCTGCCGAAGTTGCGGTGGTTTCCCGGTCCGACTGGGTCGAGCGCAATCTGGCTGCGTTCGGTCACATGCTGGAGCCGGCGGAGCGTCAGATCGCCGAACGCCTGGAAGCGACTGGGCCGGTCGGGTCGGCCGCCGCCTCTCTCGCTCACCAGGTCGTATCGGTCGAGACCGGGCTGTTGTTGGGATTTCTCTCCCGGCGGGTCCTCGGTCAATACGAGCTGGTCCTGCCCACCGGCGACCGTGGCGACATCGTCTCGTACGTAGGAGTGAACCTCATCGACATGGAGCGGAGGCACCAGTTCCGCCCGTCGGAGTTCCGGCTCTGGGTCGCCTTGCACGAGATGACCCACCGGGCTCAGTTCGTCGGCGTCGGCTGGATGGCCGACCATTTCCTCTCACTCGTCGAGACACTGGTCAGCCAAGCCGTGCCCGAGCCGGGGCGACTGAGTCGCATCCTCCGAGAGGTCGTCGAGTCACGAGGTGGCGACCGACCTTTGATCGACGAGCGCGGCCTCCTCGGGCTCCTCGCCTCCCCCGAACAGCGGGAGACCCTGGACCGGGTCCAGGCACTGATGAGTCTCCTCGAGGGTCACGGTCACGTGGTGATGGACCGCATCGGACGGGACATTCTGCGGGGCCATGCCCGGATGTCCCGAGTGCTCAAGGCCCGGCGATCCGATCCACGGACCCAGTTCTTGTTCCGCCTGACCGGCCTGGAGATGAAGATGCGGCAATACGAGATGGGCGAGGCATTCGTGTTGGAGGTCGAGAGGAGAGCGGGTTGGGAGGCGTTGGACGCCGCCTGGTCGTCTCCGGATGCCCTGCCGACCCTGGAAGAGATCGAGCATCCGGTACGGTGGTTGAGCCGCGTCGCCTGAACCAGCTCTTCGAGCAGGTCTCATCGGCCGCCGATCTCCCGTCGGGCGATCTCGCGGTGGCACTCTCCGGCGGAGCTGACTCCGCGGCACTCCTATATATCTGCGTTCGGCTCGGCCGGACGGTCCGTGCCGTCCACGTCCACCACGGGTGGCCGGCGTCGGACCTGCTCGCCGATGCGGCGCGAGAGACTGCGGAGCGTCTCGGGGTGTCGATCGAGATGGCCACCGTCGAGACACCTCCTGGTGCATCTCGGGAAGCGCAGGCCCGAGTCGTCCGGTACGCGGCGCTCGAACGTGCCGCGCGTCCCGGGGAGTGGATGCTGACGGCTCACACCGCTGACGATCAGGCTGAAACCGTGATCGACCATCTCCTGCGGGCGTCCGGATCCGACGGGCTTCGGGGCATCCCGCGCCGCCGTCGCCCCTTCGCCCGCCCGATCCTCTCCGTCGGCCGGGCCGAGACACGAGAGCTGGCGACCCTGGCTGGGCTGCCTTGGCGTGACGACCCGAGCAATCTGTGGGACGAGTTCCTGCGGGTTCGGATTCGCCAGGATCTTCTGCCTCGTCTGGAGCGCTACAACCCACGGATCCGTGAGTCGCTCGGCGTGACCGCCGCTCTCCTGACCGCCGAGGTCGAACACCTCGAACACGAGGCCCGCTGTCCGATCCAGGTCGGGGAGAGGGAGGTGGGGATCGCCTCCTCCCTGCTCACGATGGCCTCACCCGCCGTCGCCCGCCGCCGGGCCCGAAGACTCCTTTCGGCGGCGGGCCTGCTCCATCCCGGCTTGGACATGGTGGAGAACGTCCTGGCCGTTGCCAAGCGGGAGTCGACCGGGTACGTCCCATCGACTGGATTCGAGGTCCGTCGTCGAGGGGCGATGGTCGTCATCGAACTGCCTCACCCGGATGAACTATTGGATCCGGTGCCGCTCGACCATGGAGAGACCCGCTTCGGTGACTGGGTCTTTCGATCCTGGGTCCAAGACAGCCCGCCGGCCGCGATGCCTCTGGGAGCCTGGTGGATGGTAGCCGACGCCGAAGTGGTCGAGCGGCCGGTGATCATCAGTGCGGAAAACTCGGAGGCGGCGATGGATGTCTTGCGGCGCTCCGGCGTTCCCTCATCGCGTCGCGGCGGGCATCCAGTCTTGGTGTCAGGTGACCGACCGATCTGGGTTCCGGGGGTGAAGCGGTTGCCGTTCGGTTGGGTCGATTCGTCCACCGGCCACTACCTTGTCGTCCTCAGTGAGGCGGTGCGTACATGGCTGACGTGAAGACTCTGATCGATGCAGACGAGATCGACGCAGCTCTGACCCGGATGGGGGAGGAGATCGCGCGGGACTACCAGAACCAGGATCTGCTGCTCGTAGGCGTCCTGAAGGGTGCCTTCATGGTGATGGCTGACCTGGCCCGCAAGATCGACATCCCGGTCGAGTTCGATTTCATGGCCGTTTCCTCGTATGGGGCCTCGACCCAGACTTCCGGGGTGGTGCGGATATTGAAGGACCTCGACGAGGAGATCGCTGATCGGAACGTTCTGATCGTCGAGGACATCATCGACTCGGGCCTCACCCTCAACTACCTCATGAAGAGCCTCAGGGTGCGCCGGCCCGCCTCGTTGGAGATCGCCGCGTTGCTCGTCAAGCGGGGAATCCAGAGAACCGAGATCGACGTCCGCTACACGGGATTCGAGATCGGGCCGGAGTTCGTGGTCGGCTATGGCCTCGACTACGCCGGCAAGTACCGAAACCTGCCTTATGTAGGTGTACTCGAGTCCACCACCGTCTGAAGGGCCATGACCTCACGTAGCCGATATGCCGCCTTGGGCGAGATCGTCCGTGCCTTGTCGCGAGGTGATGGTCCCGAAGAGGTGGTCAGGGTCGCCCTTCGCGCCACCCGGGACGCAGTGGGGGCCGACGTCGTGTCGTTTGCCATCCCAGAAGGCCAACGGCTTCGGTTCACGATCCTGGAGGGTGAGGCCCTCACGGTCACATCCGCCGCCCAGGATTCCGGTGGGCTCACCGAGCGCGTTCTCCAGGGCGAAGCACCTTTCCACATCCCCGACCTGATGGCCTCGGGGATTCCGCTGCGGCGTCTGGTCGGCGAGGAGGCCCCGCATGCCCGTTCCTATGTCGGGGTTCCGGCGGTGAGCGGGAAGCGAGTCGTGGGGGTATTGAGCATCCAGTCCTACCGAGCAGGCGTGTTCACCGACTCCGAGGTCGATCTGATCACCGAGGTGGCGGCGCAGGTGGCCGACGCCATCGTCTCCAGCCGCCGGGTGGCGCGCATCCAGCGTCGGCTCAGTCAGCTCGACCGGGTGCAGAGGGAGCGGACCGATTTCCTGGTCGGGGTCGCCCACGACATGCGCTCCCCGCTGGCGGGGATCATCGGCTTCGCCCGGATCCTCGAGGAACTCGACTCGGTGGCCGCCGATCCAATGGCGATCGAGGCGGTCAAGTTCATCGGGGCGGAGTCGCAGCGGCTATCCGATCTCGTGTCTCAGTTGGTCGACCTCGGTCGGGTCGACTTGGGTGAGACCACCCTCGAGCTGGAAACGGTCGACTTGGTCAAGATCGCGGCGCGGGCGGTGGACTCTGCCAGGTCCCGGTTTCCCGGTCATCGCTTCGCCCTGTGGGCCGAGCAGCCCGTCCTCCTGGAAGGGGACATGCTGCGGCTCCACCGGGTCGTCGGGAATCTGATCGAGAACGCAGCCATCCACGGTCCCACCGATGGGCTGGTCACGGTGGAGGTGAGTCAGGAAGGCGAAGAGGCCGTGCTCGCCGTTTCCGACCGGGGGCCGGGAGTGCCGGTCGAGGATCGGGAGCGGATCTTCGAGCGGTTCGTCCGCCTGGACGGCTCCGGGGCCGGAACCGGGATCGGCTTGTATCTGGTGAAGGCGCTGGTCGACTCACACGGCGGGAGCATCGACGTCTCCGACGCTCCCGGCGGAGGTGCCCGATTCGAAGTCCGGCTGCCGGCAGGTTCCCCTAACGGGGGTCATCCCGTACCATGAGGCGACCTTCCCGACCTCACACGAGACAATGAGGAGACCGTGAACCGAACTGTCAGAACCCTGCTCGTCTACGGGCTGGCGATCGTCTTGTTGGCCGTTATGGCGCAGTGGTGGTTCGACCAGTTCACCGGCCCAGAAGAGGTCGGCTTGTCCGATTTCCTCACCCAGGTCGAAGAGGGAGAGTTCGAACGGGTCGAGATGCTGGCCCGGTCCAATCAGGTCCTGGGACGTCTGGAGGGATCCAGCCTTCCTCCCGAGGCTTACGACGTCACCGCTTCTTATCCCGACGGCTACGAGGGCGATCTGGCCGAGCTCCTCCGCGAGTCGGGCACACCCTTCGACAGTGACCCACAGCCACCGGGTTTGATGGAGATGTTCCTCAGCTTCCTGCCCTGGCTGCTGCTGATCGGCTTCATGGTCTTCATCTTCATGCAGATGCAGGGCTCGGGGAACCGGGTGATGCAGTTCGGCAAGTCCAAGGCGAAGGTCGTCTCGAAAGACCAGCCCAAGGTCACTTTCAAGGACGTCGCCGGTCTCGATGAGGCGATCGAGGAGCTCCAGGAGATCAAAGACTTCCTGCAGAATCCGGAGCGCTACCGACAGATGGGGGCCAAGATCCCCAAAGGCGTGCTCTTGTTCGGACCTCCCGGAACCGGCAAGACGCTGCTGGCACGGGCCGTCGCCGGAGAGGCCGGCGTTCCGTTCATGTCCATCTCCGGCTCCGATTTCGTCGAGATGTTCGTCGGGGTCGGTGCGAGCAGGGTGCGGGACCTCTTCGAGCAGGCCAAGAACACGGCACCGGCCATCGTCTTCATCGACGAGATCGACGCCGTCGGTCGCCACCGTGGGGCGGGTCTGGGTGGCGGCCACGACGAGCGCGAGCAGACCCTCAATCAGCTCCTGGTCGAGTTGGACGGCTTCGAGGGCAACACCGGCGTGATCGTGATGGCAGCGACCAACCGCCCCGACATCCTCGATCCCGCCCTGCTGCGTCCGGGCCGCTTCGACCGCCAGATCGTCGTCGACGCTCCCGACAAGGAGGGCCGCAAACAGATCCTCGAGGTCCACGCCAAGGGCAAGCCGCTGTCCGCCGAGATCGATCTCGAAGTGCTGGCCCGGCGCACACCAGGGTTCACGGGCGCCGATCTCGCCAACCTCATCAACGAAGCGGCCCTGCTGGCCACCCGACGCCGCAAGAACGAGATCACGATGGCCGAACTGGAGGAGGCCATCGACCGGGTCATGGCCGGCCCCGAGCGCAAGTCGAGGGTGATGAGCGATGAGGAGAAGAAGCTCATCGCCTATCACGAGACCGGGCACGCCCTGGTCGGCTGGGCACTCCCGAACGCCGATCCCGTCCACAAGGTGACGATCGTCGCTCGTGGCCGCTCATTGGGCCACACGCTCGCTCTCCCCACCAAGGACAAGTACCTGGTCAGACGGTCGGAGCTGGTCGACCAACTCGCGATGCTGCTGGGCGGGCGTGTCGCCGAGGAGATCATCTATGCGGATCCCACCACCGGCGCCGCCAACGACATCGAGAAGGCGACTTCGATCGCCCGCAAGATGGTCATGGAGTACGGCATGTCGGACGAATTGGGTCCGATGCAGTACGGCAAGGCCAACGGCGAGGTCTTCCTGGGACGCGACTACGGCCGTCAACAGGACTACTCCGACGAGGTGGCGGCGTTCATCGACAACGAGGTCCGCAAGCTGATCAACGCCGCCCACGACGAGGCACTCGAGATCCTCACCCACCACCGCGACGCCCTCGAGCGCATGGTTGAGGCTCTGATGGACCGTGAAACGGTCGGCCCCGATGAAGTGGCGGAGATCTTCGCCGATGTGCCCAAGTGGGAGCACGCCGACGACGGGATGCGGGTCCGCTATCCGAAGAATCCCCAACCCCATCCAGACGTTCGGGCAGCAGCCAGCGAGCTCGAGCCCGAAGAGGAAGAGGTCATGCGCGAGGTCACGGTGGAGGCACCGGTCCGCCGCACCTCCTCCCGCCCCGCCGACGCCGGCGCCTAAGTCGGAAGACGGAAGTCGGAAGTCGGAAGCCGGTCTATTTGGGCAAGCATGTCCGACGCCTACCCGATCTCTGCCGACCGTCGATCGGTTACCCACCCGGGTTTGAGCGCTGGATTCGATTCGAGACGAGCTGGCGAATTCCCTGTCGTCAGCACAAACAGGCTTCGAGGGTCCGGCGAGCTTCGACGCGTCAGCGAATCGGGGTGGGGTGTCGGGGTCCGCGTGTTACGACGATGCCACTTCCGTCTTCCGTCTTCCGACTGCCGACTCTGTCCGGAATTCTTCGATTACACGTCGAGGTGTGCTTGGATGATCGCCTTGCCGTCCCCGGACAGGGGGAAACGTCCGGAAGAGGAGAGCCATGACCTCACGCAGGATCGTCATGACCACCCTGATGGCGGGACTGATCGCCACACTGTCGCTGCCCGCCGCTGCTACGACGCTCATACAGACCTTCGAGCACGAGACCTGGGACGAAAAACCCGACCAGACGATCGCTGAGGCGGTGGAAGCCCTGCGCGAGGTCCATCCGTATCTGGTGGACGTCCGGAATGCCGACATGACCCGTACCCGGAGAGTGAACGGCTATGTCGAGCAGGGGCTCGAGGTGAAGATCCCGACCGGTTTCTTCCGAGGCTTCGGCCCGTATGCTCGCCTCCCGGAGGTCGCCGAGGAAGCGTGGTATCGGTACTACGTCTACCTGTCGAACTTCCGCCCCGTCGGTTCAGGCAAGCTCCCCGGACTGGCAGACGCCTCCCGCACTCTCAACGCCAAGGGGTGCAAACCGTCGACACCGGAGTCGCCTGGATGGTCCGCCAGGATGATGTTCGACCGCCTGGGGACCCTCGGCGCCAAACCGGATCAGGTACCGATCGGCTTCTACGTCTACCACGCCGGTCAACAGGCGAACTGTGGTGACGAGCTCATCATCGGAGCACTCGATCAGCGGCGGTGGACGTGCATCGAAGGACACATCCGTATGAACACCCCGGGCCAACCCAACGGGCTGATCGAAGGCTGGATCGACGGCGAGCGGGTGTTCCGGGAAGACCACTTCGAGTTCCGTCGAGCCGGGGAGGCACTCGGAATCAGGGAGATGTGGAACAACGTCTACTTCGGCGGGAGCTACCCAACCCCCAACGATCTGAGCTTGATCCTGGACGAGATGGTCGTGTCCACGACCGGCCGCGTGGGCTGCCTCGATCCGTTCACCGACGACAACGACTCCGTCCACGAGAGCTCGATCACTGAGTTGCACGCCCGTCGCTTGTTCTATGGCTGTGGCGCACGTCTGGCCTGTCCCCACGACTACATAACCCGGGCGGAGTTCGCGTCGATCCTCCATCGGGCTTTCGGAGGGCCGAAGGGTTCCAATGCATTCATCGACGACGACGGGCACTGGGCAGAGGCTCCGATCAACTCGTTGGCTGCACAAGGCATCCTGCGCGGATGCAACCCTCCGGCCAACACCCGTGTGTGCCCCGAAGCATTCATCACCCGGGCCGAGGCGGCAGCCATGGTGCGTCGATTGCTCGGTCTTCCCAAGGGCCCCGACGCTTTCGAAGACGATCGCGGCAGTTGGGCAGAAGGCGACATCAACGCGTTGGCGGCGGCCGGAATCTCCCGCGGCTGCAACCCGCCCGCCAACACTAGGTATTGCCCCGAGCGCAGCATCAGCCGGGACGAGGCGGCGACATTCACTCTCCGGATCGACAACCTGCTCTCGGAGCTGACGACCTTGGCGGCACCCGACCTGCCCAAATGGCCGCCACTGGGCCCACCGCCGGAGAAGCCACCCGAAGAGCAGGAGTGAGGATCAGGTCTCCGAACTCGTTCGCCGTTCGGTGCGCAATCCGAAAACGCGTGCCACCGGGCGAGCTCGGGGAGTGGACCAGATGAAGGACACCATCGAGCGCTCCTAGCGACCGGGGGTCATCCGACCCGCTCGATTCGGATGTCGCCGCTGACCGATCTCAGGC
>DATGPZ010000160.1:0-3246 GCA_035304485.1 Acidimicrobiia bacterium
CCCATCGACATAGAGCTCGCCGAACGTCTGATCACGCAGCACGTTCCGGAACGTCAGACGGGACTGGTGGAGGATCTCTCGCCGGTGCGCCACGAATAGCAGACGAGCTCGATCCAGTTCCCCTCTGAGCCTTCGGTAATCAAGTGCGGCTACGACGGTCTTGCCGGTCCCGGTGGCGGCGACGACCAGGTTGCGCCAGCGGCCATGTCGATGCCGTTCAACGGCAAGGTCGTCCAGCATTTGTTGCTGAAACGAGTACGGCCGGACGTCCAAGAAGGAGATGTCAATCGGGGTGCCCGAGGTCCTCGCAGCTCTGACGGCCTTGTCGAAGTTCTCACCGTCTCGTTCAGGCAGATAGGTCTCGAAGTGGCTGTCCGACCAGTAGGCCTCGAAGGTCGCCGAAAACTTGTCCAGGATGTCGGGAGTAGTGACCCGAGATGCGCGCACATTCCACTCGAGCCCGTCCACGAGCGCCGATCGGGAGAGGTTCGACGAGCCAATCCACGCCGTGTCGAAACCGGTGTCCCGCTCAAACAACCATGCCTTGGCGTGGAGACGGGTGGCGCGGGTGTCGTAGGCCACCTTTACCTCAGCGCCGTGCTCAACCAGCCAGTCAAGGGCGCGACGCTCAGTGACCCCGGTGTAAGTCGTGGTGATCACCCTGAGCGACCGTCCGGCTCTCAAGTGATCAAGGATCTGGTCAGCTATGAGGCGGAGGCCACTCCACTTCACAAACGCGATCAACGCACTGACTCGATCGGCCGACGCCATCTCCTTCCCGATTTCGGAGGCGAGGTTTGGCTCCGCCTGGGCATTGGTGAAGAGGATGGTGTCCCGTAGAGGGGTTTCAGGCCGGACAGGTTCACTAGCCCCCAGTCCCGGGCGATAGGAGGCGAGCCGTATCTCCGGCGGCAGTGCCAGGCGAGTGTCCTGGGCTAGCGCGTCATCTCCGATCTCTTCTGACAACAGCTCCACCACGCGGTTAGCTAGCTCGGCAGCAGCCTTTGCCCTCCTTTCGGACGGAAGGGAGCGGACCGCCCGAGCGACTACTTCGGCCACATGGTGAGCGATCCGCCGGTCAGCCTCAGCCGGATCGAGCTGCGACCGAACATGTAGCAACTCGTCGGTGAGACGTGAGGCAAGCTCCTCGGTTATGAGCTCGTCGGATATTCCTTCTGGGATTGGCGTCATTAGATGGTGTGTCGAGCCGTTCCGTGCGTTGTGCTCAACGCGTCGGCCTACTGATCTAAGCCGGTCTTCCCCAGGGTTGCTCGCTATCCAACAAAGTTGTTAGGCCCAGCTAACCAGGGACAAGTGCCGGGTAGGAGTTGGTTCATTCGTTGCCATGTCGTCCTGCTAATCCTCCGCGCGACCCCATGCACCACGTCGCCACGGTGCTGAAGGTCGGAAACGAGGGACTCAGGGTTTGTCTGGTAGTCATGCATGAGCCACCCATCGAGCCGGGATCGATTGTCCTTGAAGGAGCGGGAGGTTCTACGAATCAGATGCAAACGGTCGGGTGAAGCGGCACCTCGGGTAACCGGTGCAACCGTAGAAGGGTTGGCTATCCCGCCGGCGGGTTCTCATGGTCAGGCGCCGGCCACATCGAGGACAGGACTCGACGACCGGGAGAGCGTCGAGTGGGAGCACGGGTTCGGGCGGCACGAGGTACGTGGACAACGCATCCCCTACTGCCCGGAGCACACCTTCTTCCAATCGACCTTTGCGCTGTGAAAGGAGAATCCCCTTCAGCTTCCGGTAGGTGGTCAGATACACACCGCGGATTCTGCCGCGAGACCACCACGGCAGTTGGGTTCCGACAAAGCAGAGGATCGGGATAGTTCGGACCTGCGGATATCCCAGCCTCGCCAGAAGGGAATCGACCGCTCGAGCTTGTCCCAAGGCCTGCTCGATCATGCGAGATTGATCCCATCCGTTAACCCGGAGTCGTCCCCGGCGCACCTCGGCCCGACCCTTGAGTGTCTTGGTCTCGACCACAAACACCCCACGGGTGCTGACGACCAGGTGATCGATATTGCCGCCGAAGCCAGGGAGTGACACATCGTGGAACGCGGTCAGACTCGGACCGCTCATCGCCTCGAGGTAGCGCCCCACCTTCTCCTCGCCCGCCGCACCCTTGGCCCAGGCCCTCTGGGCACCCGACGGACGGGTCAGCAGATCAGCTGCTCGGAAGGTGCAGAGGAGTCCGCTGAGGACCGAAAGACCGGCGAACGGCGCCTTGTCTATTGAAACGCCAAAGGCCATCTGCGCTGCTCCATAGAAGACCGCTGGAATGAACGAGCCCGCCCAGAAGGCGAGTGCCATCCCGGCAAGCACCCTCAAGGGCCGTGATCGAAGACGCTCCATCCGAGAGCTCCGCAGCCGCTCCGCACGAGAACGCGCATAGCTGCCTGGTCTTCTCCGTCTTCCCGTAGCCATCTCTCCCCTGGCCTCGCTGGACCCGCGGTAACTCGAAGCGGGTACCGCCTGTCCCCATTTGGGTCGGCTCAATCGAGGACGGGCTTGATCGCCCCGGCCGGACCCACCACCGCCAGCAGGCTTCTTGCCCGACTCGCCCCCACGTAGAACAAGCGGAGATGCCGGGTGCTGGTCATCTCGTCGAGGATCAGGATCACCGCGTCGGCCTCGAGACCTTTGAAGCGGTGGATCGTCTCACAGGTCACCCCTCCCCTACCGATGCCGTTCAGGTCGAGACCGGCGAGACGCTCTGCCCTGAGCCGCTGCGCCATCTCCTTGCGCTGGCAGAGGACCGCGACCTGGTCGGGCCGCAACTTCCCCTCATTGACCCAGGTGTGGAGGAGCCTCCGCACCGCTTTGATCGCTCCCTCGTCGCTCTCCACAGCCACCAGCTCCGGCTCGGGGCCGTCGGCGCCCCACTCCTCCCAGGGCGAGTCGAAGACCGAGGCCACCACCCGACCGATGGGACGGGTGTTGCGGCAATTCAGGGTGAGCACGTGGGGCTCGGCGGGGAAGGGCGGGCGCCACTCGTCGTGATAGAGGGCCTGATTGCCGTCGACGAACACATACATGGGACCGTCGTCGGGGTCGCCGAGCAGCATCAGGAGACTGTCGAACCAGTCGGGCCGGAAATCCTGGCCTTCATCGACGACGACGGCGTCGACTTCGAAGCCGTTGAGGTGCGCACCCTCGACGAGGAGGTCGGCGGCCTCCTCGTCCCACCACTCCGAGGTGGGGACGTCGGGGAAATCGAGACCGGCGGTGCTG
>DATGPZ010000161.1:0-33372 GCA_035304485.1 Acidimicrobiia bacterium
GGTATCGGCCTGGATCTGCTTGAGGACTTGGAGCACCTGGGCTTGCACCGTCACGTCGAGGGCGGTGGTCGGTTCGTCGGCGATGATGATCTTGGGCCGGGTGGCCACGGTCATGGCGATCACGGCCCGCTGCCGCATCCCGCCCGAGAACTCGTGGGGGTACTGGCGGGCTCGAGAGGCCGGATCGGGTATGTGGACCTCTGCCAGCAGGTCCTTGGCCTTCGAGGACAGTTCCCGGCGCGGGAGCATGTCGTGGACCTGGAGCCCTTCCGTCACCTGAGGCCCGACTCGCAGGACAGGATTCAGGGTGGTCATCGGATCCTGGAAGACGATGCCGATGTCTCGACCCCGCATCTCTCTGAGCTCTTCGGGCTCGGCTCCGACCACCTGGGTGCCGCCCATCATCACGGAGCCGCTCACTTCGGCCGTCTCGGGCAGCAGCCCGATGAGCGACAAGGCGGTCACGCTCTTGCCGGAACCCGACTCACCGACGACCCCGAGCACCTCGCCGGGAGCGAGATCGAAATCCACTCCCCTGACCGCGGGAACCCGCCGCCCGGAACCGACGAAGGAAACTTCGAGGTCTCGTACCGAGAGCACCGGGTCAGTCGTGGGAGTGGATGGAGCGCTCATTCCTCGATGATGCAGACTGGATCGCCGACCGCCAACTCGGCACCTGCCGGGACGAGGATCTCGCTCACCTTCCCCGCGATGGGAGCCGGAACCTCCGTGTCGACCTTGTCGGTCTCCACGGTCAACAGGGGAGCGTCGGCCTTCACTTCTTCGCCTTCGCTGACATGCCACTCAACGACTACCACGCTTTCCACGGTTTCGCCGAGTGAAGGCAGCTTTATCTTGTGTCGGGCACCCATCAGACGCCTGCCTCCGCAGTCACGTTCGCGAACATCGCCGAAAGGGGCGGTGGCGGCGAGGCCTTGACCTCATCCACCGCCAGCTCGACCTCGCGGGTGACCTCCGCATCGAGGGCCTTCACCTGTTCGGCGTCGAGGACGCCTTCGGCGATGAGACGATTCGACAAGATCTCGATCGGGTCACGCTTGAGCCATTCGTCGAGCTCGCCGGGACGGCGATAAGGAGCCGTGTCGCTTCGGGAGTGACCGACGAAGCGATAGGTCTTCACCTCTACGAAGCGGGGCGACGACGTCGAGCGGGCCGCATCCACCTCTCGGCTCAGTTCCTCTGCCAGGCTGTCCACATCCTGGCCGTCGACCGCCCGGGCGGGCATGTCGTAGGCGGCAGCTCGCCGGTACAGGTCCTCGAACGGAGTGGTGCGGTCGATCCGGCTGTACTCGCCATAGAGGTTGTTCTCGCACAGGAACACGACCGGCACCTTCCACACCTGAGCCAGGTTGAGAGCCTCGTGGAAGGCTCCGATGTTCGTGGCACCATCTCCGAATGCGGCCACGGCGATGGCGTCATTTCCAGTTGAGCGCCGCCCGATGGCAGCTCCGACCGCCACCGGGATGCCGGCGCCCACGATGGCGAAGGTCGGGAGGAGGCCCACCGACGGGTTGGACAGATGCATCGACCCTCCCACACCTCCGATGGAACCGGAGCTGCGTCCCAGGACCTCGCCCATCACTTCGACCGGGGTGAGGCCCAGAGCCAGAGCATGTCCATGGCCGCGGTAAGTGCAAGTGACGACATCGTCGGGTCTCAGCACCGAAGCCAAAGCCACCGAAACGGCCTCTTGGCCCTGGCAGGTGTGGGTGCTGCCCTTCACCAGCCCGGCGGCGAACATCGCCTGGATGTTCTCCTCGGTGCGGCGGATCTCGATCATCCGCCTCAGCTGGCCGACCCGATCGTCGAGGGCCTTGCGTCGGCTCAATGCCAGTTCGCTCATACGGTGACGGTCTCCCTCTCCCACCAGGGTCCGATGGAACGTTTGTCGTCGACCAGCCCGTTCACCTGGGCCACCACCTCTTCGGCTCGGGGAAGGAACTTCTCCTCCAGCTCGGGAGCGAAGGGAACGGGCACGTCGGGAGTGGTGACGCGGACGATAGGTGCCACCAGATCGTCGAAGAGCTCCTCGGCTACGGCGGCGGCGATGTCGGCGCCCCAGCCGCCCGCACGGGGATTCTCCTCGACGATGACGAGTCGGCCGGTCTTGGAAACGGAAGCGAAAACGGCCTCGCGATCCCACGGCTGGAGCGTCAGAAGATCTATGACGTCGGCCGACCAGTCGGCCGACTCGGCGGCGGCCCGGGCAGTCGCCACCGTCGAGCCGAGCCCGATCAGGGTCACGTCGCTCCCCTCGGCGACGAGCTCGGCCTTTCCGAGCGGAACGATGTCGGCGTCGGACGGCTCGATGTCCTCGCGCTCGCCATACAACGCCCGCGGCTCGAGCACGACGACCGGGTCGTCGTCCCTGATCGCGGAACGGATGAGTCCGTAGGCAGTACGAGAGCTAGAAGGCACGGCCAGCTTCAGGCCCGGGCTTCCCACCATCCAGCGCTCGAGCGTCTGGGAGTGCTGGGCACCGAACCCCCCGCCGGCGCCGGCCGAGCCACGTACGACCAGCGGAACGCTGATCTCTCCCCCTGACAGATAACGGAACAGAGCGGCCTCGGTCACGAGTTGGTCGAGGGCCACTCCCAAGAACTCGATGAACATGATCTCGACCACCGGGCGCAGACCAGTGGCCGCGGCACCGACGGCGGCGCCGAGAAAACCCATCTCAGATATAGGAGTGTCGCGGACCCGGTCGCCGAACTCCTCGTGGAGGCCGACAGTGGCTTTGAAGACACCCCCCGCTTCGGCGACGTCCTCGCCCCACACGACCACTGACGGGTCGGCGCGCATCTCATCGCGGATGCCGAGGGCCACCGCCTGATTCATCCTCAAGAGCATCGAGTACGGAACTCCTTCGAATCGATAGAAAAGGACTTCGTGGCGGAAGCCTCGTGGTGGCCGGCGAACCGACCACCACGAGGTCCCACTCTCACCGGTGTTACTTGCGGATGGTCCGCCCGATGAGGATGTTGTCGATGTCGAGCTCCACACCCTCGAGATCAGGGCTGGCCACGATGAGGCCGAACTGATACGAGTTGGTGGGAAGCGCGAACGCCAGGTCCATCAACACCTGGTTCAGGTTGTCGTAGGCGGCCTGGATCTCTTCTTCCGGACCGAGGGTCGTGTTGATCCGTTCGATCGCCTCGACGTACTCGGGGAACATCGGATCGCCGATGACCGGGTTGTCCGCAGTCCGGTAGATGGAGTTGGTCGCCACCCGGGTCGGGAACTTCTGCACGTTTCCGATACCGCCGAACAGAACGTCGAACTCACCCTGGAGCAGACGGTCCGTGTATTCGGCGCCTTCCAGGAGCTCGAGCTCGATGTTGATCCCAACTGACGCCAGGTCGGCCTGGAACAGCTGGCTGATGTCGACCGTCTGGGTCGAGCCGGAGTTCACCAGCATGGTGAAGTCCGACATCTCCTCCGGCGACAGGCCGCTCTGCTCGAAGAGCTCCTGGGCCTTCTCCGGGTTGTAGGCGTAGAGCTCGTTGTAGGACGGATCCGCGGCTGGGCTGGCCGGTGCCCACGGAAGCACCGTGACCTCACCGATACCGGAGTAGCCGACCTCGAGGATCGCCTCCCGGTTCAGGATGTATGCCAGACCCTGTCGGAACGTCTGGTTCTGGAGTGGCCCGTTGTTGGTGTTGATCCGCAGCACCTGGACCAGCGGACCGGGACCTTCGACCAGGTTGAAGCCGGCCTCCGACAGACGCAGACCCTCTCGGGCCGAGACGTTGTAGATGAGGTCGACCTGACCCGACTCGAGAGCGGCGCTGGCCGCATCGTCGTCGTCGAAGATGGTCATGTGGATGGCGTCCAGGTAGGGACCGTCCGCCCAGTAGTTCGGATTGGCGACGAGCGTGAGCTCGCTGCCGAGGCTCCGGCTCTCGAGCATGAACGGACCGCTGCCGGCCGGGGTAGTCGCCACATCGTCGATGCCGGCGGGGTCGATGACCGACAGGAACTGGAGGAGATCGGTGATCTGCCGTTCGGCCGTCGGCTGCTTGAAGTTGACCACGAACGTGTAGTCGTCGGGAGTCTCCCAACTGTCGACGATGTCCATGGTCGAGTACAGGTTCTTGCCGAGTTCGGGATCGTTGGCCTTCTCGAAGGTCGCAGCCACCGCCGCCGAGTTCAACGGCTCACCACTGTGGAAGGTGACGTCGTCCCGCAACGTCAGGGTCACCGAGGTGTTGTCGTCGTTGATCTCCCATTCGGTGGCGAGCCATGGGATGGCCTCGCCCTCGGCCGTGTACTCGATCAAGCTGTCGTAGATGTTCTTGATGATCGGGAAGTTGACCGCCGAGAACGCCTGGGGGTCGAACTCGTCGATGTCGTCGAGGAGCGCCACCTCGAGGACTCCGCCTTCCGAGGTCGCCTCGCCTCCGGTCGTTTCGGTGGTTTCTCCTTCGCCTTCAGACGGTGCCGTGGTGGCGGGCGCCTCGGTCGAGTCGGAGGACTCGCCGGCGGTCGTCGTGGCTTCTTCGCCACCGCCGCTCCCGTTGCACGCTGCCACCACCATCATCAGCGCCACCAGGAGCGCCAGCAGGCTCGTCCGAGACTTCGTCTCTAGCCTTCGTCTCATGTCTTTCCTCCATGGGGGTCGGTGCCCTTCCAACCGAGGGGCCACCTCGGCGGCGGCAAGCATGGCAGGCTGCGGACCGCTTTGTCAATAACCTGAATAAAATTCGGGTAATTTCAATTTCCCGCTTTTCGCGCCCGGAATCCCCTTCGGACTTTCGATTACCCGAACGTGTTTAAGATAATTGGCAACGAGAGGGCGGACCTGAAGCCTCCGTACAGGCTGGCTCCCGCATCCCGAGGAAGGTGACTGCCAGAATGGCGGAAATGCGCGTTGATCAGTCGAAGTCGAGGGCGGACGGCTCCAGCGGCCTCCTCCTCACGCTGGATCGGGGGATCCAGGTGCTCGAGCAGATCGCCCGAGATCAAGGCCGGGCGACCGCCAAGTCTCTCACCGCCGAACTCGAGATCAACCTCGGCACTTGCTACCAGCTACTGCGGACCCTGCAGGCCCACGGGTACGTGCACCGCCTTCCCGGCGGGCGCTATGGGCTCGGCACTCGAGTCGGCTACCTGTCCGATCTGTACGAGACGTCGATCGCTCCTCCCCCGGAACTGACCGACACCCTCCACGACCTCCATCAGACACTCCAGGAGACCGTCTACATATCGGTGCGGCGTAACCGTGACATTCCGATCGTCGGTGTCCTCGAGGGGACCAAGATGCTGCGGGTCGGCAACCTCACCGTCGGGTACAGCGGTCACAACCACATTCGTGCCTCGGCCAAGGCGTTCCTCGCCTACGTCGACGAGGACTCTCTCGAAGACTTCTTCGACTCGAAGGAGTTCGAAGCCCGCACACCCAACACGATCCGAACGTGGGACCAGTTCCTCGAAGAACTCGAGGCGACGCGCAAGCGAGGCTACGGCATCGACAACGAGGAGTATGCCGAGGGTGTCACCTGCATCGGAGCCGTGATCCTCGACGAGGACGGCCGCCCTTACGGCGCCTACGGCACCTCGTTTCCCGCCCAACGATTCCCCACCGACGAGGAGACCATCGCCCGTCTCATGATCGAGGCGGGCGAGAAGGCGTCCAGGTCCATGGGCTACGAAGGTCCGTATCCACCCCGCGGGTCCTGAAGCGTTGACCACGCCGTCCGAACTCTTCGACCTGACGGGCCGCGTGGCTCTCGTCACAGGAGGCGGGACCCACCTCGGTAGGGCCATGGCACAGGCCCTGGCCGCCCAGGGAGCCCACACGTTCATTGCGGGACGTCGAGAAGCGGTCGTCGAAGAGGCCGCCGCCGAGATGCGCGCCCTCGGGTGGGCGTGCGAAGCGATGCGGCTCGACACGACGAATCCGGACCAGGTCACCGAAGTGACCGAGCGGATCGCCGAGATGGCGGGACCGCTCGACATCGCCGTCTGCAACGCCGGAGCCAACGCCGAGCACTCGTACCCGCCCGACACCGACCTCGACACGTTTCGCGCCACCCTGGATTCGCACGTCGTCGGCACCATCGCCACGGCGAATGCCGCCGCCCGCCAGATGATCCCGCGTGGGTCCGGATCCATCATCACTGTCTCGTCAGTCCATGGTTCGCTCGCCGCCGACCCGCGCCTGTACGACGGCCTGACACAGATGGCCCGCCGGTCCAGTCTCGCCTACCAGAGCGCCAAGGCGGCGCTGCTCGGTGTCACCCGCAACCTGGCGGCCGAGTTCGGCCGCTCGGGCGTCCGGGTCAACTGCATCAGCCCCGGCCACATACCCAAAGACACGGCCGACCCGGTGTTCGTGGAACGTGTGGTCGAGGGCAATGCACTCGGCATCAAGGGGGTGCCGGAGGATCTGATGGGCGCCGTCGTGTTGCTGGCGTCCGACGCAGGAAGGTTCATCACCGGCCACAACCTCGTCGTCGATGCCGGATGGTCGATCTGGTAGCCGGCGACACCGAGCCACACCAATGGAAAGGAAACAGACGATGCGCATCGCCGCCCTGGGGATCAGCCACGAGTCGAACACCTATGCGCCCGTGCCCGCCACTCTCGACCGCTGGCTGGAAGCCGGCCCCATGTCCGGGGACGATCTCGTAGCCCAGTTCGTCGACGCCGAGGCGACGCTGAGCGGATACCTGGAACTGGGCGCAGCCGATCCCGACGTAGAAGTGGTCCCGCTCGTCTTCTACCGCCTCACACCCATGGGCGCCATCACCGCGGAAGCCTTCGAGCGGATGACCGGCCACCTCATCGACGAGCTCCAGGCGAACGGGCCATTCGACGGAGTCCTCCTGGCCCTTCACGGCGCGGCCGTCTCCGAGGAGTTTCGGGATGCCGACGGGGAGATCATTCGCCGGGTCCGCGAGGCAGTAGGAGACGGCGTGCCGATCGGAACCTCGCTCGACATGCACGCCAACGTCTCCCAGAAGATGGTGGAGCACGCCACCGTCGTGAACACGTACATGACCAACCCCCATTTGGACCCTCGACCGCGGGCCCGCCAGGTCGCCGACCTGATCGCCGCCACGATCCGGGGCGAGATCGACCCCGTCATGCATCTCGAGATGGTCCCCGCTGCCATCAACATCCTCCGCCAGGGCACGAGCGACTCCCCCATGCGAGAGTTGGTCGAACAGGCGCACCGGGAGGCGGCCGCCGACGGTGTGCTGTCGGTGAGCATCGCCGAGGGATTCCCCTATGCCGACGTAGAGGAGATGGGGATGGCGACGCTGGCCATCACCGACGGCGACCGGGACCGCGCCGCCGACATCACCCGCCGGCTGGCTCAGGCGATCTGGGACGTCCGAGACGAGCTGGTCGGCAACGGATGGGACGTTGACGACGCACTTCGGCATGCCGCCCGAGCGGACAAGGCGCCAGTGGTCCTCTTGGACGTGGGCGACAACGTCGGTGGGGGGAGCCCGGCCGACTCGACCCATGTACTGGCGGCGGCCCAACGCCTGGGAGTGGGTGGTCTGTTCCACTCGCTCTGTGATGCCGAGGCGGTCCAGGCTTGCATGGCCGCCGGTGTGGGAGCCCGGGTGGATCTGGAGGTGGGTGGCAAGACCGATGATCTCCATGGCTCGCCGGTCCGGATTCAGGGAGTCGTCCGGGTATTGACCGATGGCAAGTGGGAGGACCCGGGAGACACGCACGGTGGTTACCGTTTCTTCGACACCGGACCGACGGCGCTGGTCTACACCGACGACGACCACAAGATCCTCCTCAACAGCCTCCCGCAGGGCAATGTCAGCCGCCAGCAGTTGGTGGCAGTGGGTATCGACCCGCTCACCCAGCCGATCATCGTCGCCAAGGGAGTCCACTCCCCTCGAGGAGCGTTCGAGCCCATCGCCGCCGAGATGATCCAGCTCAACACACCCGGCTGCACCACGGCGGACTTGAGCACGCTCCATTACGAGCACCGACGCCGGCCCATGTTCCCGTTCGAGCCCGAAACCACCTACGAGCCCTGATCCAGGAGTAACTCATGTCCGAAAGAGACCAACGCTTCCTCGACCTGTCCCCTCAGCTCAGCGCTGCTCCCGGCGACGATGCCACCGTTCGCGCCGGCATCCTCCACGACCGGCTCCTGGTCCTCTCCGGACAGGTCGCCTTCCTCGGGTCCGACCTGATGGCGACCGGTCGGCTCGGCGAGGAGATCGACGTCGAGATGGGTCAGGCCTGCGCCCGCCAGTGCGCGATCAACCTGCTCGGGCGCACCCGAGAGCTGCTGGGCACCCTGGACCGGGTAGAACAGGTCGTGAAGCTGACGGTCTTCGTGGCCAGTGCGCCCGGATTCCGCGAGCAGCATCTCGTGGCCAATGGCGCCTCCCAGGTCTTCCGCGACATCCTCGGCGACGCCGGACGTCACGCCCGATCGGCGGTGGGCATGGCAGAGCTCCCACTGGGAACACCGGTCGAAGTGGAGGCGATGATCGCCGTGAAGGCGTGACGGTTCAGAAGTAGGTGTCGATCACTTCTCGGACGACGTAGTCGTCGTCGACGATGACCATGGTGCGCCACTTGTCGAAGGTGGTGCATGGGTGGGAGATCCCGAACCCGATCAGGTCACCGACCGCGAGGGGGTCGGACGGGTCGAGGTCGAGATAGGCGTGTTGGTCGTTCATGGCGGTCACCCGAACCGGCTCGATGGACTCGACGGTGTCGGAGCCACGCCGTCGGACCTTCTTGGCGAGGGGCAGGAGCGCCTCGGGTCCCGTGTCCCGCTTCCCCAGCCCGACCAGGGCTCGGGTCGGTTCGGGGCGTGACAGCACCGCTCCCCAGATCTCGATCGCCGGCATCAGCCTCTCGGGCCCCTCGATGCGAGGGTCATCGCCCATCGGCGAAGACCGGGCGTAGCCACCGTCGTCGTGAGTGAGGTAACAGCCGCTCCTGAGCACGACCCGTGTCGGCTGATCGATGTCTACGGCCGTGAGCCGCGCCGCCACCTGGTCGAAGTAGGCGCTACCCCCGGCGGTGACCAGAACCTCGGACGAGTGGAACCACCCCTCGGCGGCGATCTTCCTCACCAACTCCACCATCTGGGTGAGGAAGGCATCGACCCGGGGAGCGGGCGGTCCGTCCGCCGCCGACAGAATCCCCTCGAAACCGGAGACGCCGCACAACTCGAGGCAGGGCGATGCCGCCACCGCCTCTGCCACAGTCAGCCCTTCCTCGACAGTCCGCACCCCGGTCCGTCCGCCCACGATTCCCGCTTCCAGGAGAATCCGCAACGGCTCTCCCGGTGCCAGCCTCTCCAGGGTCTCGTTCATGATCTCCACCCCGGCGAGCGAGTCGACGTAGCAGTAGACCTCGAAGCCTTCATCCGTGGCCCGACTCAGCCACTCGATCTCGGCGGGAACCACCACCTCGTTTGCGATGAGAACCCTGTCGACACCGAGCTCCCTCATCGTCTTCGCCTGCCACGCCGTGGCCGCCGTGATCCCCCATGCCCCGTCATCGAGCTGACGACGAAACAGCGCCGGCGCCATCGTCGTCTTGCCATGCGGAGCCACAGACACTCCCAGCCGCTCGCAGTACTGGCGCATAGCGGCGCTGTTGTTCCGCAACGCCGAATCGAGCAGCACCGCCACCGGATACGCAACACCGTCGTCGAAGACCGTCCATCCGGTCTCGCCAACTGAATCGAAAGGCAGGCCCTTCGGACTGGTCATGTCGTTTCTCCTGTCTCTGGGATCAACCGGGCGGCTGTCGCCGCCAACGCTTCAGCCACTTCGGCCACCTCCGTGACCGGAAACCGAGCCGAAGGCGCACTCAAACTCAAGGCGGCAGGGACACCGGCGCCCTCGATCGGGACCGCCACACAGCGGCCATCCACTTCGTTCTCCCGATCGTCGAGCGCATACCCGCGACGTCTACAGGCTGCGAGCTCCCTCAAGAACGTGGGGAGGTCGGTGATGGTGCGATGGGTCCGGGCCGGCATACCTTCCTCTTCGAGGATCTCCACGACCCGGGACTCCGGCAACTGGGAGGCGATGGCCTTACCGACCGCCGTGCAGTGGAGTGGATCCCGGTCGCCGGGTCGGGCGGCGAGACGCATGGTTCGAGGGCTCTCCACGATCTGGAGGTACGTCGCACGGGTCCCGTCGAGCACCGCCAGGTTGATCGTCTCCTCGTATCTCTCGCGAAGCTCCTCCATCAGCGGTCGAACCCTTTCGACGAGCAGGTCGAGACGACGAGCACGAGCCGGCAGAAACGCCGGACCGATACGGAAGGTCCCGTCGAGCGGGTCCCGCTCCACGTACCGCCTGGCCTCGAGAGTGGCGAGGTAGCGGAAGGCCGACGACTTGGGGAGATCGGCGACCTCCGCAACCTCGTTGACGCTGAGCGAATGGTCGCTCCGTTGCATCAGGTCCAGGATGGCGCACACCCGCTCCACGGCCCGGATCGAATAGGTGGCGGTCGGCTGGTCGGCGCCCATCGACGGGAGTGTATCCGTCGCGTTTCGCCTGATGAATTGTCCGATCCACCAGGCAGTTAGGATCGCGCCGATGCAAGCCGGCTTCTCTCCCACCGGGATGTGGCGGTTCTCGTCCCATCTCCCGATCGAGGATCCGTCGGCGGTGGTGACGCTAGGGGAGGGAGATACGCCCCTCATCGCCGCCACCGGCCCCACCTTGACGGAACTCCCGGTCCGATCGATCCGTTTCAAGGCCGAGTATCAGAATCCGACAGGGTCATTCAAGGATCGGATCGCGGCCGTCGCCGCCGCCCTCGTGCGCCAGAACGGGATGGGCGGGGCCGTCGGCACCTCGTCCGGCAACGGTGGAGCGGCCATGGCGGCCTATGGGGCCAAGGCGGGTTTCCCGGTCGTTCTGTTCACGATCTCCGGAATCGTCGACGGCAAGCTCTCCCAGATCCTCGCTCACGGAGCCACGACCCACATCATCGACACGAGGCCGTCGTCGGGGGGCGAGGGGGTGGCCGCGACGATCGCGCGCCTCGCCGTGGAAGCCGGTTGGCTGGCCTTCTTGACCGGTGCCCGTTATGCGCCGGAGGCGATGCGGGGAGCAGAGACGATCGCGTTCGAACTCGACGAGCAACAGCCCGAGGTTTCCGCTGTCTATGTGCCCGTCGGCGGAGGTGGCCTGCTGGGATCGATCTGGCGCGGGTATCGACGGTTGGGCAGAGCGACACCCTGCCTGGTGGGAGTGCAGCCGCAGGGTTGTCCGACCCTCAGCCGTGGGCTGGCCGGAGACCTCGAACCGCTCAGCCGGCCCGTGTCCACCACGATCTCCGGTCTCCAGGTCCCGGTTCTCTTCGACTACGGGGCGATCGACGCCGTCCGCGAAACCAACGGCCGGGTGGTGGAAGTGACGGACGCCCGGGCATGGGAGGCGCAGTCGATCCTCGCCCGGGAGGAAGGCATCTTCGTGGAGCCGGCCGGGGCCACCGCCCTGGCCGGCCTGTTCGCCGACATCGAAGCCGGACGGGTAGGGCCGGACGAAGACGTAGTGGTCGTCCTGTCGGGGGCCGGCCACAAGGATCCTGCCGCCGTCACGCGGATGGCAGCCGGCAATGCCCCGGTCGCCGTGACCGCCGACGAGGTGGCGGCGGCGTTCGAGTCGATCCGAGCCAGATCGTGACGGCCACGCACCAACGCATCGACGCGGGTCCGGCCGGAGGCTTCGACCTCTACACCACCGATTCGGGCCGAACGGGCCCTCGTGTCGTCGTGCTGGGCGGCGTCCATGGCGACGAGACCGAAGGCGCCCTTGCCGCCGCCCGGTTGGCCTCCACCGACCTGGTGCTCCGAGCCGGGCGCCTCGACGTCGTGCCCGTCTGCCACGAAGCCGCGTTCGCCGCCGACAGTCGCACCAGCCCCATCGATGGCGGAAACCTCGCCCGGGTCTTCCCCGGGGACCCCGAGGGCACCGCGACCCCGCGTCTGGCACATCACATCTATACGGAGGTCCTGCGAGGCGCCGACTTTCTCGTCGACCTCCACACCTCAGGGCAGCACTACGACATGCCCTTTCTGGCTGGCTACGGCGGGGCCGAGCCGAACACGGGCTCCCTGCCGGAGAGGGCAGCCATCGCCTTCGGAGCCGACTTCGTCTGGCGGCACCCCGGACGGTCCGAAGGCCGCACCCTGAGCGTGGTCGAGCACGGAATCTACGTCGAGTCGCCAGGTGGCGGACCCACGGATCCGTCGATGGTCGACCGTTACTTCGACGGAGTGCTCCGGGTCCTGGCGGAGCTCGAGATCCTGGACGGCGCTCCTCCGCGGCAGCCCGGCGAGTCGGTCCGAGTCACCGGCGGTGGCGACCTCGACCGCGACATGGTGTCCGTCGGGCACGACGGCGTGTTCCTGGCCAGGGTCGCCCGGGGGGATCGAGTCGAAGCCGGTCACCTCCTGGGGCGGGTGATCGACGTCGCCGGCGAGACCCTCGAGGAGCACCGGGCTCCGGCCACTGGTCACATCATGGCTCTGAAGCGCCGTTCACCGGTGCGAAGAGGTGACCTGGTGGTGTGCCTGGCGGAGATCGATTCGGTCGGCTGAATCCCTAATCGAGCTGAGCCCGTTCGTTCTCCAGTTGTTGGAGATACTTCTGTTCCAACCGCTCGACGGCTGCCCTCAAGCCCGACGGATCGACGAACCGATCCGGGCGATATTCGTCGTCGCTTCCGAGCTTGTCCTGGAGCCGGTAGTGGCTGGCGTGGGCGGCCACCCACACGTCCACGTCCAACTGCTTCTGCTTGGCGAATGTCTCGGCGAAGTCGTCCGCCACGCCCGGATAGGTCGGGTCGACCAGCAGTCGCTTGCCGGCGTTGATGGTGGCCATGTTCACGATGGCGACGTCGTAACGGCGGCCGCCCTCCTCGACCTGGAAGGTGTAGCTGGAGCTGCCCTCGGTGTGGCCGCGGTGCTCGTGGACCGTGAGGTCGACACCCCCGAGCGACACGACGTCACCGTCGACGACGAGATGGTCGACCTTCACCGGTTCGAACATCTCGCTACCGCCGAAGTGAGGGTCACTCCAGCCCCCGTCCTGCAAAATGCGGGCGTCGGCCCGGGTGGCCACCATGTCCGCTCCGGTCTCCCGTTGGATGGCGGCCAAGGCACCGGTGTGGTCCCAATGGGACTGCATGCTGAGGAGGATCTTCACATCGCGGAGGTCGAACCCGAGGACCTCCATGTTCCGCCGGATCAGGGCGTCGGAGTCCTGGATCCCGGTGTTGATCAGGATGTGACCCTCATCGGTGGCGATGAAGAAGATGCCCAGATCGGTCGTCCCCACCGCATACAGATCGCCGATCACGCGGTGGGGCCGCCCCGGGATCCGAAAGGATTCGGGCGGATTGAGGTACTTCTCTGAGGGTCCCGACTGCGTGGTCATGAGCAGAGGCCGTCGGCGAACAGAACGCCAGGGTTGAGGATGTTGTCGGGGTCCAGGGCCTGTTTGATGCGCTGCATGGTGTTGATCTCCTCTTGCGAGCGGGACAGACCGAGCATCGGGGCCTTGGCGCGGCCGATGCCATGCTCGGCCGAGATCGAGCCACCGAGCTCGGCGGCGAGGCGGAAAACCGCCTCATCGAGCGTCAGATCCTCGTGGTCCAGATCGTCTACCAGGTTGACGTGGAGCCCACCGTCAGCGAGGTGACCGAACAGATAGAGCTCTGCCTTGGGTGCAAGATCCGCGAGTTGCATCTCGAGTCGCTCCTCGAAGTGGGCCATGTTCGAAAGTGGCAGCGTCAGATCGAGCTTGCGCGGCACACCTCGCTCGGAGATCGACTCGGTGATCGATTCGCGATACGACCACAGGCGGCGACTCGAAACGCTGTCGTCGCCGACGGCCACTGCTTCCAGGTCGCTGAAGGCTTCCAGCATCTCGTCCGCCGGGTCTCTGGCTCCGGCGCATTCGACCAGGAGGAAGGCGCCGTGCTCCCCAGGGAACGGGAGCGGCATGCCGGTGCGATTCCGAACCAGATCCATGCACTCGGACGACACGTATTCGACCGCTTCCAGCGATGGGAGCATCGATCGCAACCGAGAACAGAGATCGACTGCTGCCGCCAGGGACTCCAATCCGATCAGCGCCACCATCCGGTTGGGCGCGGCGGGCACCAACTGGAGCATCACCTCGGTCACGATTCCCAGCGTCCCTTCCGATCCGCACATGAGGCCCGTCAGGTCGTAACCGGTGTTGTCCTTGGCCAGCCCGCGCAGTGAAGCCACTACCTCACCCGAGGCGAGCACCGCCTCGAGTCCGGCCACCCGACGGCGCGTCATCCCGTAACGAAGGACCCGAGTGCCGCCAGCGTTGGTGGCAACCATTCCCCCGATGGTGGCCGATGCCCGGGAGGCGAGATCGATGCCCACCTGCCAGCCCGACCCGGCCACGGCTTCCTGAACGGATTCGAGGGTGCAGCCGGCGCCGACCCGAACGGTGCCACCGGTCCGATCCACCTCGGTCACGCGCGTGAGTCGCCGAAGAGACAAGACGACCGGCCGATCCTTTCCGGGGACCGATCCTCCGACCAATCCGGTGTTGCCGCCCTGCGGCACGATCGGCACACCGTGACGAGCGCAGACCTCGACGACACCCGCCACCTGGGAGGTGTCGGCCGGACGCACGACGGCTGTCGACTCCCCTCGCCAGCGACCTGTCCAATCGACCTCGTACGAGGCCCGCATGTCGGCGTCGGAGATGACGTGATCGCGCCCGACGACACGACTCAATTCATCGAGCACGTCGGTCAAGAGCAACTGTCCAATCGCGTTTGGTAATCCACAGTCTATAGAATATCGTAGCAGCGATGTCGAGAGTCGAAGTCGTCGCCGTCGGGGCCGTCCCCTTCTCGAAGCGTATCGAAGGTGGCGTCGACACCATCGCAGCCGAAGCCGTCCGCGATCTGCTGGCCGGCAGCGGCGTCTCCCCCGACCAGATCGACGAGGCCTACTTCGGGTCCGCCAAAGGTGGCAGCCTGGTCGGCCAGCGAGCCCTTCGATTCGCCGGCCTCGCCAAAGGCTTGCCCGTCTACAACACCGAGAACGCCTGCGCCAGCAGTGCCGTCGCCTTCAACCTCGCCTACCGCTCGGTGGCGTCCGGCAACAGCGGCTCCGCCCTGGTGGTGGGCGTCGATCAACTCTCGACGCTGGGATCGGGCGCCCTGCCGGTGCAGGCGACCGAATGGGAGGGCCGGAACCGGGTGACCAACCCGGTCGTATATGCCATGCGCGCCACCCGCTACATGCACGAGACCGGCGCCACGCCGGAGGACCTGGCCGCCGTGGTGGTGAAGAGTCGGTCGTTCGCCGCCGACAACCCGATCGCCCAGCTGCGCCAGCCCACCACTATCGAGGCCGTCCTCGGATCACGGCCGGTCGCGGACCCCCTGACTCTCTTCCAGTGCTCCCCCAAGAGTGATGGCGCCGCCGCCGTCCTGATCATGTCCGAGGACAGGGCGCGTTCGGCAGGTTTGAAGGGCCCCGTGGTACGAGCCAGCGTCACCCGCTCCGGCGAGTTCAGCCTGGGCGCACGGGACATCACCAAGCCCGACATCACCCGCCGTACGGTCGAGGCGGCCTTCGCGGACGCAGCCTTGGGCCCCGACGACCTAGACGTCGTGGAATTGCACGACGCCTTCTCGATCGCCGAGCTGTTGTACACCGAAGAGCTGGAGCTGTGCGAGCCTGGTGGGGCACCGGAGCTGATCCGCGCAGGCGCCACCTCCTCCACCGAGCCCAATGGCTACCCACTGGTCAACCCGAGTGGAGGGCTCCTCAGCCGTGGCCACCCGATCGGGGCGACCGGGGCCGCTCAAATCTACGAGCTCGTGACCCAGCTCAACGGCAACGCCGGTCCTCGTCAACGGTCGGGCGCCCGCGCCGGCCTGGCTCATGTGACCGGCGGAGGTGCGTCCGGCTTCGACAACGGCGCCTGTTGCGTGACGATCTTGACCGCGGACTGACCATGACAACCCAGCTCCTGACCTGGCCCGAACGACTCCCCGAATCCCTCGACGCTCTCTACGCGAAGGCGGCCGAACAGCTCGGCGCCCAGGTGACACCGCTCGCCGGCCTGGAAGAGGTCTCGACCCGGCGCAGCGGTGAACGAGACGTGCTGGTAGCGGTGATCGATGCCGCCCTCGTCAGCGGCCAGACGACACCGGCAGAGGTGGTGTCGGCCCTGAGCATCCTCGCCCACGAGCCGGACCTGGATCTGGTGGCGATCGTGAGTGACGGGTACATCGGCTCCGACGCCACGGACGTCGGCCACTCATTGGCCGGCGCGGCCACGATCTCCGCTCTCCGGTCGATGGCCGTCCGCAAGGGAACGACCTGTCGCGCCAACGTCGTCTGCGTGCCGGAGGCGATGTTCGGGATCGCCTCTACCCAGCGCGGGCCTCTCGCCCACACGGTAGACGTCGACGACGTCGCGGCAGCAGTGACGTTCCTGCTCGGCTCGAGCGGGACCTATCTCAATGGCCAGGTCCTGTTCGTCGACGGTGGCCGTCACCTCTTCTCTTCGATGACCGCATGAGCACTGAACCGACACCCGTAGCCTTGGTCACCGGCGGTGGAGCCGGCATCGGGGCCGCCATCAGTCGTCGCCTCGGCTCCGACGGCTTTCACGTCTTCGTGAACGACCTCGACCTCGAACGTGCCCAAGGCGTGGCCGACGAGATCGTGGCAGGGGGCGGCGCGGCCAGCGCGGTCGTGGCCGACGTGTCCGACTCGGCTGCCGTCGACGCCATGTTCGATCGAGTAGAGGCTGAGGTGGGCCCGGTGACCGCTCTGGTCAACAACGCCGGTATCGGAGGCAACGCCGCCATCCGCAACGTCGACGACGAGTACTGGACCCGAGTGATGTCCGTCGACCTCGACAGCGTTCTCTACTGCAGTCGCCGTGCCCTGTCCGTCATGCGCGAGAGTCGGCACGGCTCGATCGTCAACATCGCCTCCCGGGCCTGGCTCGGATGGTGGGGTCAATCGGCGTATGCGGCCGCCAAGGCCGGTGTCGTGGGGATGACCCGAGCGCTGGCGGTCGAGATGGCATCTCGCAACGTCCGTGTCAACGCCATCGCCCCCGGCCTGATCGACACCGCCCTCCTGCGCAACCGGAGCGAAGAGGCGCTGCAACGCCTTCTCGTCAGTGTGCCGATGGCTCGTCTCGGCAGCACAGAGGACATCGCCGCCGCCGCCGGGTTCCTGCTCTCGGATCGGGCCCGGGCGATCACCGGCCAAGTGCTCTACGTCTGCGGCGGCAAGAGCGTCTACGCCTATCCGGATTGGCCCGACCGATGAGCCAGGAGGAGCCGATGCCCGAACGTCCCGAGATGGGAACCTGCCCGGACTGTGGCTACCGCATGGTCCCCGTGCTGACGCCTCCGCCCTGCGGTCACGACGTCGACCCCGTGCGAGCGCCGCTGGATGCGACCGGGACCGTCTACGCCTGGACCCGAGTCTGGTCGGGGGACGGAGCCAGCACCCTGATGGCGATGGTCGACTTCTTCGACGGTGGGCTGCGGGTCACCGCCCCCGTAATGGGAGCCGACGACATCGCCGTGGACGACAGGGTCGAAGCCGTCGTCGGAGAAGACACCCCGGTGGCGTTCCGACCGATCGAGACCTGAGGACGAAGGATGGGACGGCTCGACCGCTGCTACAACATCGCCGACCTACGGGAGGCAGCCCGGAAACGGCTTCCCAGAGGCATCTTCGAGTACATCGATCGAGGTACCGAGGACGGGGTGGCGCTTCGCGAGAACCGGGCAGCCTTCGAGCGGCTGCGGCTGACGCCACGATTCATGGTCGACCTGAGCGAACGGGACATGACCACGACGGTGTTCGGACAACGAATCGCCCACCCCTTCGGCATCGGACCGACGGCGGTGGCAGGGTTGCTGTCACATCGTGGGGAACTCGCCCTGGCCCGAGCGGCCGCCGCCTCCGGGATCCCCTTCACCCTCGCCACCGGCTCGCTCACGTCCATGGAGGACATCGCCACGGCGGGCGGCCGGCTCTGGTTCCAGCTCTACATGTGGGAGGAGGAGGATCTCTCCTTCGCTCTCGTCGAACGCGCCCGCAACCTCGGGTTCGAGGCCCTGATCGTCACGATCGACAGTGCCCTCGGACGGCTGCGCGAGCACAACGAGAGGAATGGCTTCACCTTCCCTTTCCAACCCAATCCGCGGGCGTTGATCGACATGACGCTGCATCCCGGCTGGCTCACCCGAGTCCTCTTCCGCACCATCCTCGACTCGGGCATGCCGCGGAACGCCAACTATCCCGAGCACTATCAGCCGATGGTCGGCTTCCGCAAGCACCCCAAACCACGTTCGAAGAAGGCGATGACCTGGAACGACATCGCCCGCCTGCGGGAGATGTGGCCGGGCACCTTCATGGTCAAGAGCGTCCTGAGCGCCACGGACGCCAAGCTGGCGGTCGACCACGGAGCCGACGGCATCGTGGTCTCCAACCACGGGGGGCGAGCGATGGACAGCGCCCCAGCCACGATCGAGGTGCTGCCCGAGATCGTCGACGCCGTCGGTGATCGCACGACCGTCATCCTGGACAGTGGGATTCGTCGCGGCAGCGACATCGTCAAGGCACTGGCCATAGGCGCCGACATGGTCCTGCTGGGACGGGCCACGTTGTACGGGATCGCTACCGCCGGTCAGGCCGGTGCCGAGAAGGCGATCGACATCCTCGCCACCGAGTTCGAGAAGACGATGGGCTACCTGGGCTGCCGCCGGATCGACGAGCTCGATCGCGGCGTGTTCTCCCAGCCCAAGTTCGTCTGACGCCTATCCCTGCTCAGGGGTAGGCGTCAGCTCTCGCCCAGATTGGCCCGCCGGAATGTCCGGGACATGACCGCTCGAGAGATGCGGGCGTCGAGGAGGTACGGTCCCCCGCCCGCCAAGAACTCCTGCACGAACGAGCGGACCTGATCCATGTCGGTAGCGGTGATGGCCCGGCAGCCGAATGCGGTGGCGATTCCGGCGATGTCGACGCCCGGTGCATTGCTGAGCTCGGCGTTCAAGCCGTTGAGCTGCATCTTGTACAACTCGGCACCGAGTGATTCGTTGTTCATCACCACGATCAGCACCCTAACGTTGTGCCGGGCGGCGGTATCGAGAGCGTGGATGTTCTGCATCAGGCTGCCATCACCCTCGAACACGACCAACGGACGGCCGGGGTCAGCCAATGCCGCCCCGATTCCGACCGGCACTCCGTAGCCGATGGCGCCGACATAGGTTCCGAGGATCATCGGGTCGCGACGGCGGGTCATGTGGAGGGCCGTGAACGACCAGAAGTGGCCGGACAAGCCCGTGGCGAACCCGACGGATTCGGGAAGCAGGGCGTCGATCTCGGCTGTCACCTGGCGGGGATCGAGCTCTCCTGGAGGTACCTCGATCTCCTTGGGGTCGATCACCACACCCGCCAGCCGCGCCGCCACCTCCGGCGTGCGGTAGCCGGTCTTTCCGCTGCTGCCGGCCTCAGCCAGCTCTTTGCGGAGCGCCCGAGCCGCCGCCAGGGCGTCGCTCTGGAGGTATAGGTCGGCGGCCTTGCCGCTGGCCATGGGCCGGGGAGGAGCGACGTCGACCTGGATGATCCGGGCGTTGGGGAACAGGTACCCCTTGGCCAGCGTGTACCCGTTGAGGCTGGCGCCGAACGACACGACGCAGTCGGATTCGGCGAACAGCTCCATCACGGGATCGGACGAGTAGAGCCCGGCGATGCCGGCGTTGAAGGGGTCGCCGTCGAAGAGGGTCTTGGCGTCGAGAGAGGTCGCCAGGAGCGCTCCGGTCTCTGCGGCCAGAGCGATCAGCTCCTCTCGAGCGCCCGAGTGGACGGCTCCGACCCCGGCGAGGATCACTGGCTTGGCAGCGGATTCCAGCATCGCCACCGCCCGGGCGAGGAACTCGGGATCCGGCTGGATCCGCTGGGTCTCGAGCCAGGCTGGAGCCGGACGCGGCTCCACCTCCCACGGCCAGTCCTCGGTCTGGACCTCCTCGGCCACGTCGAAGACGACCGGCTTGCCACTGGACCGCACCAGGTCCATGACCTCCCGGGTCCTCTCCACCACGTTGCCGGGATCGTGGAGCGGCCGGTACTCGACGCCCGCCATGCGGGCGATGCCCTGATGGTCCATCCGCTGGCGATCGCCCAGGTTGTCGATGTTCCGCAGCCCGGTGAAGACGACGACCTGGGATCGCGTCCTCGACGCCGACGTCAGAGGCACCAGCGTGTGCGCGAAAGCGGGACCGGTGGTCACGGCGCACACCACGGGCTTGCCGCTGGCGCGGCTGTAGCCGTCGGCCATCGCCATCGCCGCCCCTTCGTGGCGGCAGTCGACCACCTTCACCCCGCGGCTCTCGAGGGCGGACACCACATGCATCGTCGCCTCGCCGAGGAGGGAGAAGACGGTGTCTATCCCCTCCGCAACCATGGTCTCGGCGATCGCCTCAGCAACCTTCACGACTGACTCCCTTTGACATCGGCGGTCTCTCCACCCAGGGCCGGGCGGACCGGTTTTCTCAACAATTCTGCGAGCGACGACGTGTCCAGACCTCGTCCGCCCTCCAACACCAACTCTTCGATTCGACGTATGCGATCGGGCTCGACGATCGGATCGAGCAGCCCCCGGAACTTTTCGATCACATCGTCGGCCGAGAATGGCCGATCTTGGGGTGGGCGGCCCTCGAGCCGCACCTCGGTGCCGTCCGAATAGGTGATCGTCAGCCACGTGACGAACCGGCGGTCCACGCCGAGGTCGTCGATCTCCGTCGAGTGGACCACGTCGATTTTCGACATCAGGTCCCAGACCTCGGGGCGAGCCAGGGACTCGGCGGTGAACTGCTCCACATAGGCGGCTCCGTCGAGCAAGGCCACCGCCGCGCCGTACCGCAGGTTCATCTGGGCGCCGAGGACCGAACCGGGCGGTTCGAGCTCCCAGGCCGTGCGCTTGTGGACGCTCTTGCTGACCTCGATGACCAGGCGGTCGATCGAGCCCGGATCGGATCCAGTGCTGCGACGGTGCTCGATCAGCGCGTCGATTGCCGAATGGAGCATGATCAAGCAAGCGTGGCGCTTGATGCCGATGGACGACATCGCCCACTCCTCCCCCAGTCCTCTGGCGAGCCGCTCGAGTTGCGGGGCCTCCTCCCCGCCGAGGATGGTGGATGCCAGGCCACCGTATTCGTGCTCGACGATGCGTTCGGTGCCGAGGAAGCCGTGGGCTGCGAGGGAGGCACCGTGCAAACCGGACTGAGCCGCCATCCCGTGGTGCATCCGCTTGGTCATCGACTTGTACTGGGCGGCCATCAGTCCGCCGGCCCGAGTGCCGGCGTTGCCCAGGGCACTCTCGAAACCGGCGGCGTCGAGTCCGTAGATCTTGCCAGCGGCGGCGGCGGCGCCGAACGGGCCGAACACTCCTCCTGTGTGGTATCCCCGCACGGTGACTTTGGCGCCTCCGAGTGCGATCCCCACCCGTGGACCGGTCTCGTACCCGAGAGCCAGCGCCCCGAGGAAGTCGAGAAAGTCGATCCCTCCCTGCGTCTCGGCTGCGGCCAGGGCAGCCGGCACGACCACCGACGAGGAATGGAGTGCGCCATGGGGGTGGAAGTCGTCGAGCTCGAATCCCTGGACGAAGGTGCCGTTGAGGAGAGCCGCCGCCCAGGGGGAGACCTCCTGGTCCCAGCCCCAGAGCGTGGCGCCCGAACCGCCGTCGACCGCGACCGTTCCGGCCACGGCCCGGTCGGACCAGGGCAGGCGCGCCCCCACCAGTCCACAGGCGATGCCGTCCAACAGGAGATAGCGGGTGCGCTCGAGGATGTCGGCGGGCAGATCTTCGACCGAAGTAGCGGCGAGAAACCGGGACAGCTCCGGGGTCGACATCGTCAGCCGGCCCGCCCCGCCTCGTTGGAGCGTAGGCGTTCGAGAGCATCGAGGACCTCGGACCAGTCGGGATCCTCGCCTCCCTGGAACTGTTCTTGGAGCCCACGCTCCACGTCCCAGGACATGCGACGGAAGCCGGCCTCGGCCATGAAAGGCTCGACGGAGACTTCCCGGAGCGATTCGGCGACCTCGGCCAGTTCGTTCGCACGACGCCTGCCGTGGACGGCGTGGCGCTCGATCAAGTGCCGAACCAGTTCGGGGAACGTGTACTTGCCGAACGTGACCTCGAGCGACGACAGCACCTGCTCGTGCACGCCTGTTGGATAGCAGGCCATCATCGCTTCGAGCGAGAGGGCTTCGAGCCCTTTGACGAAGAGGCTCCGGAACATCTTGATCCTCGCTGCCTCACCCGGCGTGTCCGACACCGCGGAGATGTTCAGCTCAACCCCGGCGAATAGGTCCTCCACCTCCGACGCCCGTGGCCCTGCCACGAGGAGGGGCAACCGGGCCAGATCGCTGCTGACGTTCGACATGACGGCCACGTCGACATAGTTGACACCACGTGGCGCCAGGGACTCGGCGATCCTCGCCTTGGTTCCCGGCGAGACCGAATTGATGTCGAGGAACCAATGGTCGGGGCCGAGATCGGCCGCGATCGAATCCGCGGCGACCTCGGCTTCGGTGCACACCACGGCCGAGATCACGACGTCGGCTCGGGCCGCGACCTCCCCCGGTTGCTTCAGTAGCTCGACGCCGACTTCATCGGCTCGGGACCGTACCAGTTCCGAGTCCTGCCAGGCGATGTCGTAGGCGACTATGCCGTCCAGGCCTCCCGCCCGCAGCCCGGTGGCGATTTTGGATCCGGCTTCGCCGAAACCGAGGAACCCGATCGATGCCATCACCGAACCTCAGCTGATTCCGACGGCGGCGGCTCCGGCGCGGCCGCCGAACACGACGTTGCGGGTCATCCCTGAGCAGGACGGGTAGTTGTGATAGAAGAGCCCGACGATGTCGCCGTTGGCGAAGAGCCCCTGGATCGGTTTGCCGTCCGTGTTCAGGACCTGCGAGGACTTGTCGACCTTCAAGCCTCCGAAGCTGAACGTGATCCCGCCGGTCACTCCGTAGGCGAGGAAGGGCGGGTCGGTGATCGCCCGCGCCCAGTTCGTCTTCTTCGGCGTGAGGCCCTTGGTACCCCGCCGGTCTTCCCGGGCGGGGTCGAACTCGACTTCCTCGTCGATCGACGCGTTGAACTCCTTGACGGTGGCTTCGAGGGCGTCGGGATCCACTCCGATCTTGTCGGCCAGTTCCCGAATGGTGTCGGCCACCACCGGGACCGCCGTCTTGTAGGCGGAGGGGAAGTACTCGACCGCCTTCTGGTCGTAGATCTGGTAGGCGATTCCGCCGGGCTGGCCCAGCACCGCCCAGCCGGTCTTGGCGTACGTGTAGGTGCGGTGCCGTTCACCCTCGTCGAAGAACCGCTTGCCGCTGGCGTTGACCGTGATCCCGTGCGGATAGGCATAGCGGTTGACGTGGTTGTCCATCTCCATGGCGGGGGCGTCGATGTCGACCGGGCTGGCATGGGCTCCCTGCCACTGGCCTGAGGTGGCCGCCCCGAGCGCGATCGCCATGTCGAGTACCTCGCCGGTGTTGTGGCGGCTGCCCCGGACCTTCATGAGGTCGCCGTTGAGAGGCAGGTAACGGGCTCGCCTCTCAGGGCTGGCCTGGAACCCGCCGCTGGCCAAGATCACCGCCTTGGCCTCGATCTCGTAGCGACCCTCAGGGCCGTCGACCTGCACTCCCGTGACCCGACGGTGGTCGCCGAAGATCGCACTGACGCGTGAATCGGTTCGCAGTTCGATTCCGGCCTCGTTCCCGATCGAGATCCACTTCTCCACCAGACCCAGGCCGCCTCCGACCGGACACAGGACCGTGCCGGGGTTGTAGTGGACCTCGTCGCCGACTTCGACCCCACCATGGAAGAACTCCCAGCGATGACCGAGCTCGGTCATCCATTCGATGGCGTCGCGGGAATCCTCGACGAGGACGTCCGCCAGCTCAGGATCGATGCGACCCTGGGTCACCGCCTGGAGGTCGCCCCGGAAGTCTTCTCTGGTGTAGGGACGGACCCTCATGTTGGCGTGCTCGACTCGCATTTCTTCGGTGAGAAGACCGCGGATGTCCTCGGTTCCGCCGTGGGCGAATCGGAAGCCCATGATCGAGAAGCGACAGTTTCCACCCACCTGATCTCTGGGCGCCTTCTCGAGCACGACCACCCGCTCCGCTCCGGCGTGCTGGGCGGAAACCGCCGCCGCGTACCCGGCGCTGGCGCCTCCGACCACCAAGACGTCGACCTGTTCAGTCACTGCTCCAACCTCTCGAAAGGAATGATCTATCGAATATAGGCTATGGGTTTTCCGGAGTAAAGTCAGCCCGCCTTCTGACTAGTCAGCGACGGTCCTATAATCTATGGAGGCCCCTTGCTCTCCATCTTCGAAGGGATCCGATGACAGACAGGTCCGACGGTTCGGCGGCTTTCAGCCAACCGATGAGCAAAACCGAATACGTTCTGGCGCGACTCCGACAGGAGTTGTCCGATGGGACCATCCACCCCGGCCAGCAACTGCGGCAGGTCGAGATCGCCGAGCGATACGGGGTGAGCGCCACCCCCGTCCGAGAGGCACTCCGCCTGCTGGAAGCGGACGGGACGATTCGGTACTCACCACACAGAGGGGCCACCGTCACCGAGCTCGCACCCCAAGAGATCGAAGACCTCTATCTGATGCGGATCTCGACCGAGTCGCTGCTGGCGCGTCTCGCCGCGGAGAGGGCGACTCCGGAGGAGATTGCGAAGGTGCGCGACCAGCACGAAGACCTGGCTTCCCGAGTCGAGAGCGCGTCGGCCGAGGAGCTGTCGAGGTTGAACCGAGAGTTCCATCTGTCGGTCCTCCGGTTGGGCTCGCCTCTCATCACCGAGCACGTCGTCACGCCCCTCTGGCACGGCTTCCTGCCGCCCAGCAATTCGCAGTGGCGTTCGGTCGAGCGCAACACGCTTTTCGTCGAGGAGCACGAGCGAATCGTCGAGGCGCTGGAAGCGGGAGACCCGAAGGCAGCGGAGGCCGCCATGTCCGAGCACCTGCGCACTGCCATGAAGTCCCGCGAGGAGGACGGCGACTTCGAGGCCGACTGACCCGCTGGGTCAGGCCAAGACCCCGGCCGCCGTCAGCCGCTCGATCTCGTCGTCGTCCATCCCGAGCAGGTCCCGGCAGACCTCGGCGGTGTGTTGGCCGAGGAGCGGGGCCGGATTCTCCAACCTCGTCGGAGTCTCCGACAAGCGGAACGGCGGGGCGTTGTAGATGGTCTCGCCCATCTCCGGATGCCGCAGGCGCACCCAGTGTCCCCGCTCGGCGAGCTGGGGGTCGGATTCGATCAGATCTCTCGGATCCCGCACCGGTCCGGCCGGGATCCCGGCTCGCTGGAGACGCTCCGCCAACTCCACCTGGTCCTCCGATCGGGATCTCGACGCGATCAGTTCATCGAGCTCGTCGGCTCCTGCCAGCCGGGCAGATTCGTTGGCGAAGCGCGCCATGACCGGCTCATCGAGCCCGAGCACTCGACCGAGGGCGGCGAACTGCTCGTCGGTCGTGACCGCGATCGCCACCCAGCGGTCGTCTCCTCGGCACGGATAGACACCGTGTGGGGCGTGACGGCGGTGGCGGTTGCCCATGGGCCCTGGTTCGGAACCGTTGACGGTCAGCTCGAGGAGGGCCGTGCCCAGCGTCGAGATGGTCGCTTCTGTCTGCGCCAGGTCGATGTACTGACCTTGCCCAGTCCGCCGCACGTGGCGGAGTGCCGCCAGCACCGCGAAGGCGGCATGACAGGGATTGGGGATGTGGTCAGGGAAGTTGGTGCCGGTCCCGACCGGTATCTCGTTCGGGAGACCACTGAGCCCATGCATGCCGACCATCGAGCTGATGGTGAGCCCGAACCCGCGATGGTCCCGATACGGCCCGCTGTCGCCCTGCATCGACATCGCCAGGTAGACGACGGACGGATTTATGGCCCGCACCTCCTCCCAGCCGAGCCCGAAACGGTCCATCACACCCGGAGAGAAACTGTTGGCGACGACATCGCAGTCCTGGACCAGCCGGCGGGCGAGCTCCCTGCCCTCTTCGGTCTTCAGGTTGATCGTGCAGCTGCGCTTGTTGGTGTTGCGGTCGGCGAAGTACCCGCTGCGGTCGACTCCTGCGACGCCCCCGGCGAACGGTGCGCTGAGCCTGAGGCTGTCGAGCCGGGCCCGGCTCTCGATCTTGATGACGTCGGCACCTTGGTCGGCTAGGAGCTTGGTGGCATACGAGCCCGCCCCCACCCAGCAGAAGTCGATGACCCGCACACCTTTCAGCGGCTTGACCGTCATCTCACGGCTCCCGTCTCCCGCAGTCGCTCGATCTCGGGTCCGGTGAAACCGAAATCGACCAGCACCTCGTCGGTGTGCTCCCCCAGTCGAGGAGCGGGTCCCGTCATCCTCCACGGTGTCGCCGACAGCCGGTAGGGGGCGCCGGGAATCCGGAAGGAACGGCCGAAAGCCTGCATCTCCTCGAAGTAGCCCCGGTGGCGTAGCTGCGCACTCTCGAGAACATCGGAAGGTCGGTTGACCGGCCCGAGCGGCACTCCCCGCTTCTGGGACTCGTGATAGAGGTCTTCCTTGCGGTGATCGAGGGAGAACGAGGTGAAGACCTTCCAGAACTCGTTCTTCGCCTCGTCGGTGTACATGTACTCACGCTGCGTCCAGCGGTCTTCCAGGAGACGGTCGGCGCCGGCGATGCCTTCTTCCAG
This sequence comes from Acidimicrobiia bacterium, assembly GCA_035304485.1. Classification (GTDB taxonomy): domain Bacteria; phylum Actinomycetota; class Acidimicrobiia; order Spongiisociales; family ZC4RG35; genus ZC4RG17. The sequence continues at coordinate 26,759 of DATGPZ010000161.1, forward strand.
CATCCAGTCGACCAGCTTGCCCCAATAGCGGTCCCCTCCCAGCCCGGCGGCCAGGAGGAACACGTGACCGTCGGCACAAGGAAACACTCCGAAACCTGCCTGGCGCTGCTCACCTCCGTAGCGACGGCGGACGTGCTTTTCCAGGTCGTAGTACTGGGCGGCGTTCTCGAGCCCCATCACCACCGCTTCCTGCACCGACACGTCGACGTGCTGTCCCTGGCCCCGGATCTCGGCGTGAGTCAGGGCCACCATCGAAGCCACCGCCCCGAACAAGTTGCCTGCCATGTAGGCCTGGTCACCGAACGCCCTGACGGGAGGGCCGTCGGTGTACCCGCCCATCCACAGCAACCCACCCAGCGCCATGCAGACCAAGTCAGAGTGGGCGTAGTGCGCATAGGGACCGGTCTGGCCGAATGGCGAGATGCTGGTCACGACCAGTTCGGGGTTCTGTTCTATCAAGGACGCGGGACCGGCGCCGATCTCCTCCAGGCGTCCCGGCGGGAGCCCGTCGAGGATCAGATCGGCCCCCGCCGCCAGACGTCGTATCGTCTCCCCGCTGTCGCGAGCGGCTAGGTCGACGACGATTCCACGCTTGGACGTGTTGCGGTAGAAGAACTGGAGGCTGTTTTCCGGACCAGGCTCATCGTCGACGAAGGGCGGCTGATCACGGAGGGGACTTCCCTCCGGCGGTTCGACCAGAACCACGTCGGCACCCAGTTCCGCGAACATCTTCCCGCAGTAGTGCGTCAGCTCGGTTCCGAGCTCGAGAACCCTCAAGCCGGTGAGGGCTCCGGGCCACCCGCCAGTCACGGGTTCACTGTCCACGGAAACGAGGAGGACGCTTCTCACGGAAGGCGCTCCGCCCCTCCAAACGATCTTCGGTGTCGCGCAGCAGGCCCCAGACGAAACGTTCCATCTCCATGGCCGTTGACACCGGCAGATCGGAGCCTCGTGTCACCAGGCGCTTGACCGCCCGGACCGCCAGCGGAGCGTTGGCGGCGATCCGCTCGCCGATGGCCGCAGCCCTCTCGAGCAGTTGGTCGCGCTCTGTGATCTCGCTCACGAGACCTCCCCGCAAGGCGGTCTCGGCGTCGATCTGGTCGCCGGTCAGGAGCATCTGCATCGCCAGGGACCGGTTGACGACCCGGGGAAGCAAGGCGGTGCCCCCCGCTGTGGGGATGGTTCCCACCTTGACCTCGCCCAGCCCGAACCGGGCCTCGGGCACACAGATTCGGATGTCGCAGGCAAGTGCGATCTCGAGCCCGCCCCCGATGGCGTAGCCGTTGATGGCGCAGATCAGTGGCTTGTCGGTGTCGAGGCCGTCGAGCAGATGATCGCCTTCGGGGTTCCCGAAGGCGATCGAGGCGTAACTCTGTTTGGGCGGGTCCGTCTTCTTGAGGTCGGCCCCGACACAGAAGGCGCGGTCCCCCGCTCCGGTGAGGACCGCCACGCGAATGGAGTCGTCGGTGGCGATGCGGCGCCAGGCGGCCTGGAGCTCGACTCGCAACTCCGGGTCGATGGCATTCAGCGCCTCGGGTCGGTTGAGGGTCAGGAACGCCAAACCGTCGGAAACTTCGATATCTAGCGGCATTCTCGATTGGAGGGGAGAATCAGCACCATTCCACGGATGATACCATATAGATTATGGATCATAGTAAGTCTGGATTTCCGCTCCAGGCAAACAATTCGATAGGCTAACGAAATGATTTCATCGGATCGGTCCCTGGATCTCACCAAAGCGGCCCGAGCTGCCTCGAAGTTGGGGCGAACCGTCAACCTGGCACTGTCGAAAGCGGACCTGACCCCGGCCGGATACCGCCTCCTCTCCTACCTCGTCACCGGCGACACCGCGGCCAAGGTGCTGGCCGCCAAGCTGTCGATCAGCCGTCCCACCGTCACCGCCACCCTCGACTGGCTCGAGCCACGCGGCTACGTGAAACGCTCCCCCGATCCGGTGGACCGGCGTCGCGTGGAGATATCCATCACCTCGGCCGGGCTCGAGGCCCTGGAGGAAGCGGACCGCCTGGTGGGCGAACGCCTCGAGGAGGTCCTGGCATATCTCGACCCGGATTCCCGCCGGAGGGCGATCGCCGCCTTGATGGATCTCGGTGACGCTCTCAACGCCTACCGGGCCCGAGGATTCGAGACGGAACCCGACACAGCCGGCTGATTCGAAATGGAGGACGGAGAACCACGGGGATGGGCCCGGTTGGGGCTGGCGCTGCGAAACCGGAATATTCGGCGCTACCTCATCGGGCAGAGCTTCTCGCTCACAGGACATTGGATGCAGGCCACTGCCGAGGCCTGGCTGATTCTCGAGCTCACCGGAAGCGGAACGGCGCTGGGCGTCCATTCGCTGATCCGATTCGGCCCCGTCCTCGTCTTCGGGGTGCATGGCGGCCTGCTCACCGATCGGATGGAGCGGCTCAAGCTCCTCAAGATCACCCAGGGCCTGAGCGCGCTGTCGGCGATGGCCTTGGTGGCGATCGTCCTGTCGGGAAATCCTTCCGTGATCGCCGTCTATGCGGTGGGTTTCTTCCAGGGCTTCGTGAACGCGGTCGACAACCCCCTGCGTCGAGGGTTCATCCGGGACATGTCGAGCGATCGGGAACTGCCCAACTCCGTAGCCCTCAACTCGACCCTCGCCACCGTGTATCGCACTGTCGGACCGGCGTTGGGCGGCATGACCATCGCCGCCTTCGGAACCCTGTGGTGCTTTGCGGCCAACGCCGTGAGCTACATCGCCGTCTTCATCTCCTTGTACGGGATCGACAAGTCGCGGTTGCGGCCGCCGCAGTTCGCGCCTCCCGGCCGAGGCCAGGTGAGGGCGGTCTACTCGTATGCGTTCAGCGACCCGCGCATCTGGACCGTGCTGGCGGCCATCGCCCTGGTAGGGACGTTCGCCTGGAACTACGGCGTCCTCGTCCCGGTCTACGCCACCGAGACCCTGGGCGGATCCGCCTCGTTGTATGGATTCATGCTCTCGGTGATCGGAGTGGGCTCGTTCGTGGGTGCCCTGGTCACGGCGCGTGCCCGAGGGGACCACGACCGACTGCTGGCACGCTCTGTCGTCGGTGTGGTCCTCTCGATGTTCGGAGCCGCAGTCGCCCCCACCCCCGAGGTCGCGGCCGCGGCCCTGTTCCTCCTGGGAGCATTCGGGACATCCGTCGTCATCAACGCCCAGACCCACCTCCAGTTGATGGCATCCGATCAGATGAGCGGACGGATCATGGCCCTGTTCAGCATCGGATTCGTCGGGAGCAAACCACTGGGCGGGATGATCGGTGGCTGGCTCATCGACCTCTCCAGTCCGCGTCTGGCCTTCGCAGTGGGTGGAGCGGTGGTCGCCATCGGCTCACTGGCCACTCGCGCCTGGAAGGTGAGGAACGGAGCCATGGCGCCGGCTGCCACCGATAGAGTGTAGTGTATCAATAGAATATAGATCATAGGAGGAGGTCTTATCGTGTCGCCCGAGCCGCTGACCCGAACCCTGGCCGACTGGGTGGCCACTACGGAACTAGCCGACATTCCCCGAGAGACCCAGCAACAGGTGAGGCGGATCATCCTCGACTACACCACCGCCGCCCTACTCGGCGTCGACACCCACCCGGCTTCCGTCGTCCGTCGCTACCTCGCCCGCACCGACCACGACCGCTCGGCCACCGTCTTCGGCTCGGACATTCGCCTCAGCCCGGCCGGTGCGGCCGCCGCCAACGGCACCGCCGCCCACGCCCTCGACCTCGACGATGGCTACACGCCCGGCGGCTTCCACCCCAGCGCGTCGGTCGTGTCGGCCTCGCTGGCAGTGGCCGAAGCCCTCGACAGCGAACCCGGAGAACTGCTCCGCGCCATCGCCCTGGGCTACGAGGTCGCGTGCCGCATGGCCGGCGCCAGCCATCCTTCCCAACGGGTCCGGGGATTCCACAACACCGCCCTCGTCGGCGTGTTCGGATCCGCCGCGGCGGTAGCAGCCCTCCACGGGCTCGATGGGCCTACTATCGCCAACGCCTTCGGCCTCGCCGCCTCCCACGCCGGCGGCCTGCTGGCGTTCTTGGACCAGGGCTCCGATGTGAAGCGGTACCACCCCGCAAAGGCTGCCCGGGACGGGCTGGTCAGCGCCGAACTGGCCGCCGAAGGTCTCACTGCCCCGACCATCGTGCTCGAGGCACCCCATGGGTACTTCCACGCTTTCACCGGCGGGGACTTCCAGCCCGATCTCTTGGTGGGCGAGCTGGGCAGCACGTGGCGCATGGCCCGCGCCTACCACAAGCCCTACCCCTGCTGTCGACACGTCCACGGCGCCATCGACGCCGCCCTGGAACTGCGAGAGCAGCACGGCATCCGGCCGGACGCGATCGACCGCGTCGTCGTCGATACCTTTGCCATCGCCGCCAGCCACGACCGCAAGGACATCGAGAGCCTGCTAGACGCCCAGATGAGCTTGCCGTATTGCGTCGCCGCCGCCCTGGTCCACGGTGAGGTCGGCATGTCGCAGTTCGACGACGAGGCCCGTCGCGATCCACTGCTCAACCAGGTCATGGATCGGGTCGAGGTGCGCAGCGACGAGGCTCTGACCGCCGACTACCCCCGTACCCGACCCGCCCGAGTTCAGATCCAAGTCGATGGGAGCGAGCGCATCGCCGAGGTCGCCCAACCCTACGGTGAGCCGGACAACCCGATGTCCGATGCCGACATCGAGGCCAAGTTCCGGCGTCTCGTCACCCCTCAGATCGGCGAGGAGCGGGCCGACCGGATCGTGGCCGCGGTGTGGAAGCTGGACGATCCGGCCGAGCTGTTCGCGGCCCTGGCGGGATGACGCTCAGTTGAGCTGATACCGCTGGTAGGGATTCTCGCAGGGCGGCCCGCTGCTGATGAACAGCGTGCGGGCAGTGAGATCGGAGATGTGTGATGCCACCGTCGTGCTCCGCCTGTCTTCGGTCGGATGGGCACAGACCGAATCTGGATGGCCGAAGTGGTCACGCAAGGCGTTCTGGATGGTCTCGATGGTCACCTGGTCGCCGGCGGCCTTCACGCCCTCCGCCAGTCGGCTCACCCGATACAAGGTCGAAGGTGATCGGCCGACCTGACGATCGCTCACCCGGGCACAGGCGCCCGGGCTTATGAAGTGGTTCGAGTGGAAGACGAGATCGTCTTCGGGAGTGATCGTGAACACTTCTCCGGGGGTGGCTTCGAGATCCACGGCGAATCCTTCCGCATCTGCCACCACGTGGTTGCCCGAGTGCGCCCGAGGAGACTCGAAGACCACCTTCAGAGCCTCCGAGATGCGGTCCTGCTGGAGGACCTGACGGCGCACGATCGGCCACGGAATCCCTCCCGCGACCGTGCCGTCGAGTTCCGACGCCAACGAGTTGCCGGTGATGCCGATGCCGGCGGAATTGAAGCCCGTGCGCATCAGGATGCCGGCCTCGGTGAGGAAGAGGACGGGGAGCCGATCGGGCACCCTCACCTCGAGGACGGCTGAGTTCTCCAGGCAGCGCACGTTCTGGTCCCAGTTGCCGAAGAGGATCGTGTGCCCGTCCTTCGTCTTGGCGGGCAAGGCAGCACCGGTGGTGCACTCCGCCTCCGCGTTCTCGACAGCAGCCGGCGTAGTGCGGAGGAGACCCGTGCGAGCGTTCAGCGCGACGATCACCTCCAAGGGGTTCTCGGACCCCTGGGCGATTCCCTCCATTTCCTCCACCAAATCGGGTGCCCGCTCGCGAAGAGTCGGGGTGAGGGCGCTGGCCAGGTCCAGCGCCGTCGACCACTCGAGACCCGCTTGTTTCTCGAAAGAGGTCCGGTAGTGGTCGATGCTGACGGCGATGCGGTCACCGAGGAGGCGTCCGTGGTCGAAACCCACCTTCCGGGGCGGGCCTTCCAATTCGAGCTTCGGGAACGGTGAAGTCATTCTCGTCATTCTCGGTCCTCCAATCTCCGTCTACACCGTCGACTTATTCGAATGTCCAACGCTCCCAGTTCCCTTCGCAACCAGGTCCAATGGACGTCAATACAGCAGCCGGCCTCGTGGTAAACAATGACGTCGCAATCGTCACTGACTCACCGCCATGACGGCACACGGCACCGGCGCCGTCATGGGATGTCATCTGTGTGATGATCCGCTCCTCAACGGCCATCCACGGTTCCTCGCTTTGACTCAACTCTGTAGTGAATGCCCGCATCTCAGCCAGCCTTTCGCAAGACTTCGTAGCCGCGATCTTTGAGCTATCCGCTTCGATACCGGGAATACCGCAGTAGTGGTTGGTTCGCGCGACCCAGGGTCGCGCTGACGGACGTTCGACTACGACCGCATCCGGATTGAGTTCGACGGCGGCGATCACACCCGAGGCATCGGCCATGGTGATCGTTCCTCCGAGGTGGGGGAGCGAAAGCACGAGTTCGAGTGCCTGATCCACTCGAGTGCATCTTCCTAGGAGAGCGTCTTGTAGGAAGACTCGATAGATTCCGGGTGGTGGGTGCTTTGCTTCGATTGCCGTGCTGACAACTACAAATCCCGCACTATTGATACCCCCCGAGGCAGCCATGGGTCCACCGATAGTGCTCTGCCCAATGACGGTGCGTCCACCCCATCCAGGATCCCGATGTCGAGCGACCAGGTG